>CAIPRZ010000098.1 GCA_903867585.1 uncultured Chlamydiae bacterium | reverse complement strand
GTCTACCTGTAGTCAGCTCAATATCTAACCTTGTTCAAGTAGTCGCTTATAAAGCATTGAATAAACCGCTACCAAAAGGTTCATTAGCTTCCCATTTATTTTTCTCATTACCTGTTTTAGGGAATCTTTATAAAATTACCCAATTAATTTGCCGTTTATTTTACCCATCTAAAAATGCTGTGGTGCCAGAGGCTTCCCAAGAGCCGTCTTTACCAGTACACCAGAGCCCTGCTGATGAAAATGAACAACGATCTCTTTTAGCACCAACTTCGGAAGATGCTTCTTCTAATACACAAATTATTTTGTATCAACCTCAAAAAAGACCCAATTTATTAGAAAGAACTGATTATCAATATGATTCTAGTCAAAAATTACTAATCAACAGCTTTATAGCGGTTCAATCATTGATGTTATTTCTTATCGTTGCATCTGTAAGAAGTGAAACGACAAGATTACCTCCATTACCAGCTTCAAGAAGAGAATCATTTGCTACAGATGTAGAAGATGATGATTTTGTTACAGCATATAGCGGTGAAGAAGAAGAGGACAGAGGTCTTGATGGTGTTCCAGCTCCAGTATTTGCTGAAGCGGCACAAGTATCAGCTTCAAGGTTAGAATCTGTTTTAGATGAACGACCTGAGCAACCTATATTAGCTCGTCTATCTGCTTTATCTGAGTCGACTATTACTTTAGATGGATCGCCTGTGGCAGGATCTAGCCCAGAAGCCTCTCCTTTAAGTGCTTATTCAGTTCCTAGCGAAGAAAGTATTCAAGATAGAAATAAATACCAAGTAACTAGTTTAATACAAGCTTGTGGTTTTACAGAGCAAATGTCAGAATTTTTTGTAAACCATTGTTTACCAACTATTGAAAGAATGGAATTAAATCAGGCTGAAAGTGATAGACTCCAAAACTTAAGCTACGATTTATACTTTGGCGCTAAGCAGCAATTAAAAGCTGATATGGCAACATTCATAGCACAACCAAAATTAACCGTTACTTTTGATCCAGCTCAAAAGCAATTCCTAGTAGAAAAAAACAAGCTCACAGCCTCTTGGGGTGTTTTCACTAAGCCTCTTTTAGCCATTAAGGCCAATGGTAGTGGAATGATTTTAGAAACAACAGGTATGTTTTACGGCAATCTGGAATTATCATTATCTTTTCGTCAGGCTCAAGAAGTATTTGCTGGAAAGTCTTTTGAAAGATGTTCTTAAAATAAAAATATTTTGAGTTTATTTATCAAGTTCTTTAGCCTATAGGCATGTTGTCTATAGAGTCTTCAAGTATTCCGTTATTTTATGATCTGATGCAGCAAAAAATCGCGCTTCAAGAAAAAAAATTCCTTTTCCAAAGGCTTTTTTTAGATCATTCTTACAAAGTCGAAACCTATAATATTACAGAACACCTTTTGGGAAGAATCGACCCTCATCTCATTAATCTACCCCGTACTACTAGCTCAAATTATGTTATAAAAATTGCTTTAGATATTTATTATGTAGTTTCTCAAGTAATTTTTGGATTCATATATGATATTTCAAAGCTTGTCCATTTTTACCAGGGATATAATTTTGTTGATATCCAACTGCATCTTTTAAAACAAAGTATTGACCATCATTCAGAAAGCTATAAATTGAAACTCAAAGAAACCATCGACATCATTAATGCTCATCAAACAAAGCAGGTGTCTGTTCTAAGTCCCTTTTCTCAAAGAATTTGGCAAGAGATTCCTAGAGATATTTATGGCTTTTTTTCTGGGTTATTTAAAACCTTACCTCAAGAAAGTGATAAAAAAGCCGAAGAGACCAGCGCATTTAAAGAAGAAGAAGCCTTATCTGAAATCGACTTATCGCCTAAGGAAGTTCCTAGCCCCTCTTTTCATTTGCAAAGTGTGTTAATCGCTTTTTTAAAAGATGAAGAATTTACTAAATTTTTCATCGAAAATTTCTTCCCTCCCATCACCCATTTTTCTGAAAAAAGGATTGGGGAGATGCTTGAATTAGAAATGCGTTTTGATAAAAGCTACAATAAACAGGTTTTATTAAGTGGTCAAAGCGCCACTATAGCCATGAGTAGTGTTATCAATGTAAAAGCCTATCCTCAAACTAATAATCTTGTTTTTGTAAAAAATCAGCTCTTAGTTAAATCTTCCTATGGAGATTTTTCTGTCACAGAAGTTTTGATAAAAACAGGTAGCTTAACCCTAAAATTGAAAAAAGATTGGATTCCAGAACAATCTGTCCAGCTTGCTTTTGTAGAATTTAGAAAGGCTTTTGAAACAGCAACCTTTAGCTAAGATAAAACGCTCTTCTTTTTAAATTCATTTCTTTGTTATCAAGAAATTAAAAGGGGCTATTATGGTTCAATTTAAATTTATCCAAACAAAAGATCCTGAATATCCTCGAGAAAGAGCTTTAAGATGGGAAATGCTTCATAAACCTCTCGGGCTTCCACCGGGAGCTGAGCTTTGTGCAGAAGATGTAAAAGGGCTCCATCTTGTAGCGTTAGAAAAAAAAGAGGTCATCGGCTGTATCTTATTTCATCCAGAGTCTAATAAGTCAGGTAAAATTATTCAGTTAGCGCTAGCTGAGCTCCACGATCACCAAGGCTTTGTCCGTAAACTTCTTCATTATTTAGAGCGCCATCTTATCGATAGTGGCTATAAGGAAATTGAATGTTTAGTGGGCCCAGATAACATTGATTTTTTTGAACGTTTGGGATTTCATAATTTAGGAAAAACGCTTAAATCTGAAAAACAGGATGAGTGTTTTTTATTGCATAAAGCGCTTCATGAAAGCGAATAAAAGCCAGGATGATGCCCTACGACTATATTTGGAACGCAATTTTACTTTTGATTAAATTGCAGGGCAAATTATCTTATTAATAAAAAAAATAACGCACTTAGGATTACATGTCTTATTCTGAAATCTGCAAAATTTTAGGCCAAGAAGCCCAAAACCTTTTATCTCATCAGTGCCAGACTGTTAAAAAAGAGCACCTTCATCTTCCAGGAGCTGATTGGGTCGATCGTATTTTTATGCCATCTGATCGTAATATTAGGGTTAATCGCTCCATCCAAACTTTGTTAAGTCATGGCCGCTTAGCCCATACTGGTTACTTATCCATACTTCCTGTTGATCAAGGGGTAGAACATACAGCTGGAGCTTCTTTTGCCGCTAATTATCACTATTTTGACCCAGAAAATATTGTAAAACTAGCCCATGAAGGAGGATGTTCTGCAGTCGCCTCTACCTATGGGGTTTTAGGGTCAGTAGCTCGTAAATATGCTCACAAGATTCCTTTCATTATGAAATTCAATCATAATGAACTTCTATCTTACCCTAATAAATATGACCAAATTTCTTTTGCTGGTGTAAAACAGGCCTATGAGATGGGTTGTGTTGCTGTTGGTGCGACTATTTATTTTGGATCTCCAGAATCTAGAAGACAAATTGTTGAGGTTTCTGAAGCCTTCGCTTACGCTCATGAATTGGGTATGGCCACGATTTTATGGTGCTATTTACGCAATCCTGCCTTTAGTACAGCAGATGCTGATTATCACGATTCAGCCGATCTTTCCTCTCAGGCTACCCACTTAGGGTGTACAATTGAAGCCGACTTTGTAAAGCAAAAGCTTCCTTTGAATAATGGGGGATTTAAAGCGCTTAAATTTGGTAAACAGACAGAAAAAATGTACACCGAGCTTTCTACAGATCATCCCATAGATTTATGCAGATACCAAGTTGTTAATGATTATATGGGACGCATCGGACTTATAAATTCCGGAGGACCTTCTGGTAAAAATGATATTCATGATGCGGTAAAAACAGCTGTCATTAATAAAAGAGCGGGTGGTGTCGGCCTTATTTTAGGACGAAAAGCTTTTCAAAAACCTATGGCAGATGGAATTAAACTTCTTAATGCAGTTCAAGATGTTTATCTTTGTAAAGAGGTAACAATCGCCTAAAAAAACATTTTTATAATCTGTTGTATAGGATTGTCCGAGGATCGGACAGTCCTTTTTTCTGGCTCTTCTTTTTTAGGGGTGGAGGATGTTTCCCAAGGAAATGGAGTTTTAGGAGCGGGTGTTTTTTTCCTAATATCAGGGATTGAAGCCAGCTCTTTAAGAGCGCCCCCTAGGCCTTTATATTTATTGCCACCCAAATTTTCTATAAGTTCGCCCCCTTTTTTAAGAGCTAGAATTTTAGCAATTTTTGCAGCGGCCTTTTTACTATCGATTTTTACCTCTTTTAAAGATCCTGAAACGGGAATATGAAGAACGTAGTTAGAAGGTAACTCATTCATCCCAAAAGCTTCTTGAAGTCCCCAAGAGGTGAGACCTAATACCATGCCAAGACGGTTTCTATTTAAATCGATATCTCCCCACAAAGCCATTTGAAAAGCATCTTGGACAAGAAAATCAAAACGATCAAAATGCATCAGCCCTGAGCGGATCTGGAAACGGATAGGCTGAAACCACACCGATAGATTTTTAGAAGTAGCTTTTGTTTTTAATAAGCTTAAAGCTTGAGGTAAAATGTGGTCAGTATCTAGAAGGATTTTACCACTTTCTAAAACGGCTTCAGAAATCTTAAGGTTTTTAGTTTCAAACGGGAAAAGAGTAAATTCATTGTGATCTGCTTTTACTTTGAAAACTATGGGAAAAGAGGAGCTAAATTGTTTTATACCTAAGGGTTTAGTCAAGAATAGATCTTGAGATAATTCCTTAGAAATTCGGGTTTTTAGCACTAAATCTTCTGTAAGTTTATAATGAGCCCCTTTTTTTTGTGCTTTTACCTTGAATAAAGTCTCTTTGCCAAGAACCTCTAAATCGATAAAACCATCGTGGTTGTTATGAGACATTGTTAAATTGGCATTTAATACATCGCCAAGGGATGAACTAAAAGGGAGATTTTTTGAATTACTAAAAAAATCGAAAAACAGGGTTGGAAATTGATTAAGTTTAATTGAGGTGTTGATTTTAATCTTTTTAAAATCAAGCGCATTCAAATCCCCAGTAATCTGGCTTATTTGGATTTTGGATATAAAATCCCCAGAAGTTGTTGTTTTCTGATAGGAGGAATAAAGGTCTCCTTCAGACTGTAAACAGAAACTATTTTCATCGCTTTTTTTAATAAGAGTCGTAGAAAACGCATCCAATTGAAGGTTTTTTTTATCTTGAACAAGAGCGACATTAGATAGATTTACATGACCTTCAAAGGCAAGATCTTTAAAAGAGATGGGCCAGTTTGGGACATGGCAGGATGTGATATTTAAATATACATCACACGGTTTTTTCAAGCTAAAAGGGAGTTTTAGATGATAAAAAGGGAAGTCTAAATTTTTTAAATGAATAGAGGCTTGTAAGGGCTCTTTTAAACTCCATCCTTCATGATGCTCAAATAAGGCTTTAATTTTTGTATTTTCAGATTGGATATCAAGATCATAAATTAAGCCTTGAGGACAATTTTTTGCCTTAAATTCGAGGTTTAAATTTTTCCCAAAAAATCCAGCGGCTTTTTTAATTTCATCATTAAATAGCCCCATAGATTCAAGCGGAGGATTGAAAGCTTTAAGATAGCCATCAATAATCTGTTGATCCGAAGTTTCAAGTTTACCATCTATTGATCCAAGCGGATTGTCATTTTTAAGGAAAAACCCAACAAGACAAAGCGTTGATTTCTTACTTGTTGGACTGTAATCCCATTTAGCTTCTAGATTTTTACAGCTTATAGTGTTTTCATTATCAATAGCAATCGGTTCTGCTTTTAAGCTTGCCCAAATATGATCTTGCCCTGAGCCTTGTTCAATAGAGCAAGAACCAGATATGGTACTTGTTAAAGTTTTTAGTTTTGTGTCGATAAGGGGGATTGTAAAATTTCCGATCCATCTATTTTTACAAAAAAATTGTCTATTTTTTACATTCAAGGCCGCTATTCCACCAATAGAAAAGTAAGGGGAATTTACCTGGTTTAAAATGTCATCCCAAGAATTGAAGGTGCTTTTTAAACACAGAGGAAAATGATGAGAATCTATTTTATTTAATGAGGCTATATTTAACTCAAGCTCTCCTTTAGGTTCCCAACTTTTGTTAATGTTAAACTCAAGGCTTGGAATTAAAAGATCAAAAGAGCCTTTAGGGTCATTAATAAAAGAGCTGAAATTTTTTACTGTAAGGGTGTTTTTTTGGAATTCTAAATGAGTTTTTAGATTTTTTAGTGAATCAGAGCTAGCTTCGATGCTTCCACTAATAACCGATTCTTTTAACGTAAACTGTCCTAAAAAAGAGAGGTTTTTCCCTAAATTTAATAGAGCTTGGCTACTATCTAAAACTTCAGGGAGCTCTTTTGCTAGAATAGTGAGCATTCCTTGTGGTTTATTACTAAGTTCTAGGTGGCCTTCTAGTGAAATCTTTTCTTTTTCATCCAGATTTAGAGTGGTTGAAAGATTTAGGGTCTTCTCTTTTTGATAAACAAGACCTCTTAGAGTTAGGGGACCTAAATCTTTGGAGTCCATCGAAACAGGGGTGGCTTGAAGGGCATAGGTAACATTTAAATCATGAACATCAAAGAAAGAGTCGAGATTAAAAATCCCATTATTTACAGAGATTTCTAAGGCGGGTTTTTGAAGGGAGAGGGAACAGTAATTGAAGGATTGATCGGGCTCGAATAAAATAGTATTTATTTTATCGATTTCTAAAATTTTTCCATAATTGAATAAAGACCCAGAAGCTCTCAATTCTTGAGAGCTTAGACTGTAAGTGGTTTGGCCTTTACTAAGTCCCCCTTGATAATGGAGATCAAAACAAAGGTGATCACCTAAATAAGGGCTTAAGAAAAAGGGGGGTAGAGCCTTTTTGGGACAATCTTTTCCAATTAAATCTATTGAGGCTGATTGAGATAAAAAGTCTAAATGTCCTTTTAAATCAATAAAACCTGTTTCACCGGATCTTCCCTCAATATGAAAATCTATAGGTTGTTTGTCTTTGTAATAAATATACCCTTTGACTCCACTTAGAGCCTCTTGAGATAGGCTCTGTTTAATCTTACCATTTTCAAAAACAATATCTGCGTTTAAAGGAAAAGCCATAGATAAAATTAAGGGATTTAATCCCGCTTTTAAAATAGGGGTAGACTCCCTTTTTTGCCATTCAAGATCAAATGCATCGACATAGATACTAGCAGGATCGAGGGTCAAAAACATTTTACAGAGATGATCGATCTTTGTATTTTGCGCTTTAAACACCCCTTCAGAAAAAACAAGTGTCATGTCCTGAATAATAAGGGGTTTGAACCAGTAAAGCTCAAAACACAAATCACATTTTACAGAAAATAATTCATGAATCAACTGAGATGTGATTCTATTACCGACTCTGGTCGAAATAAGCTTGGGGCCAGCTGCCACAAGGGCAGAAAAAACAAGAAGAGAAAACGTTTTTTTAGACAGTAATGGCATAAACATTAATTTCTCGTGATCTTCCAGGTAATGGTATCGAGCCTATAAATTGGCCAGGGAACTGATTATTTAAAGCGTTATAAGTATCTTCAGAGATAAGAAGGGGGAAGTTATAGGTTTTTGTTGCCTGCTCAAGTCTTGAAGCCACGTTTACACAATCTCCAATCGCTGTATATTCCATACGCGTTTCTGTTCCAATATTACCCATAATAGCATAACCTGTATGGATTCCAATACCGATATTAAAGGTCGGTCTATCCTGACTTAAAAAATGATCATTTAATTTTTTTAACTCTTCAAGCATCTCAAGGCCACAGCGAACTGCATGGATCTCTTGTTCATTATCTGATAGAGGGGCTCCAAATTCAGCCATAATGCCATCACCCATAAATTTATCTACAGTTCCTTGATGCTTAAAAATAACTTTGAGCATCACATCAAAATATTCATTTAATAAAGCGACCACGCTTTCTGGGGTCATATTTTCTGAAATCTGGGTAAATTGTCTAATGTCTGAAAATAAAACGGTGATTTTTTTTCTTTCACCAGAAAGATTCATCGGGGTTTGGTCGTTTAAAATTTGATCCATCACGTAGGTAGATACATAGCGTGAAAAACTTGATTTTAAGGCTTTACGCTCTTTTAAACCCCGAATCATATGATTCATGCTTTTAGCAAGGGTTCCAAATTCGTCATCAGATTCTATGTTAATGGTAGCATTATAATTCCCAGAGGCCACCTGATCTAAACAAAGGCTTACCTCATCGAGAGCATCCGTCATTTTATGAGCTAAATAATAAGCAAGTGCATAAGCCACAATCAACGACATAGCCAATCCTGCCATGGCATAGCCTATGATTTTATGCAGCGATTTATTAACACTTGTTGCGGAAATATCAACCCCAAGGGTGGCTACATAATCTCCTTTTTCATCAACAATCGGAGCAAAACCTGACATCCAAACCCCAAATTTGTCTTTAATGAAGTGTTTAGGAGAATAAAATTCATTTAAATGCTCACCGATTTGGCTTTGATCTTGCTGTTCATCTTTTTGACCAGGATTAACTGCATTTTGGGCTTCAATAAGAAAAATAATATCTCGCGCTTCAGGTTTTTCTGGTTTCAATAGGTAGATATATTTAACAAACAGGTCGCCCCGTCTATTATTATCGCGAGCAATAAGGAGCTGTTTTTGTAGTTTATGAAAAGCGGGGCTATTTGAATCTAAACTTACACTTAAGTCTTTGACATCATCAACATTGATTAAAGCTGCTGCTGTTGCAGCTACAGCTATGACTTTAGCATTTAGGCTCGATCTTAGGGATTCTGAGGATTTAAAATATAAAAACCCTAAGCCTCCAAAGACGCTCAATGTCGATACCGCTAAAAAGCTAAAGTAAATCTTGGTTCTATATCGCAAAATTAATCCTAGTTTCTCTTATGTTTTTCATAATCTTTATCCCTATTCTAATGCAACAGGATCATTTGGCTATTATGAGGGAGTTGAAAGGTTATTTTTATAAATAAATCTATCAAATACTAAAGTGGCAATGATGGCTACAAAGGCTCCGATGGAGGTAAATAAAATCCGTTCAAAAACAACAGGCCCTTGTTGTTTTCCAAGTAAGAAGGTCAGTCCTAAAACATAAATTTCTATAAATAGGGTTCTTTTATTCTCCGAATATCTAAAAAAGAACATACAAAATAAAATAATAAATAAAACAAAGATATTAAGAGCGAAAATATTGGGTAGAATATAGCTAAATAAATAAATTGAACTAATGGCTGCAATAGTACTTAAAAAAATCCTTTTTAAGCTTGTTTTTATTATTTTAGAGGCACTGCCTTGAAGAACAAGAAGGGTTGTAAGCGGTATCCAGTAAAGGTAATTGTAATTGTAGCGCACTTTTAAAAAGAAAACAATTATCCAGCAAAGACTTAGTGCCCCTACAGCAACACCGGCATTTTTTTTTAAAATCTCATGCTCTTTATTATCTAATAAGGTTTCATTTTGATTCGATAATTTAGTAAAAAAGAGGTGAAACAGGCAAAAAGCCATAATAAACAGAGCCGCATCGGAGGAAAAACTAATAGCATCTTTTAAATCAAAAGGGACACTTGAAAAGATTAAAAATACAAAGCAGCTATTTATTAAAATCTTAAAATCAAAGGTCCGTTTTGGAACAAGATGAGCTATTGCTGCAAAAATAACTATAAGCAATTTTGCAAGGATTCCAAAATAAAAACCGATAACTCCACCAAGTAGGGAGAAAAAAGCAATTGAAACTGCCGCTTTCAAATAGATCGTTAGCGGTTCATCTTTAGTTGAAAAAGTAGCTGATGAGGACATTACAGCCATGTTTAAAAGCAGCAGTAGTTCTTTAGTCGAAGAGCCTTTAAGGGCAAAAGCTACCATCAGAGCCACACAGAAGGTAAAGATTTTAAGAGCTTCTATAAAAAACCCTTTATAATCTGTTTTTTCCATGACAGCCTCTAGTTTAACCCTTCTTGTCAAACTAGAGGCTCGAATATAAAAAATCTATTTTATTTATTGAGCTCTTATTTCTAAATCTTGAAGATCACTTAAATAAGGGCTGTAATCTCCTAAAGCTTCATCACATATATCAAAGAAAAAGCCTGTCGAGGCTTTTAATTGAGCTTTCTGGAAGGCTTCTTTATAAGAGTTACTTACATCAGTTAGTCTTTTCAATCCCTCATCAGTTCTTATATAAGGATCGATCGCTCTACATTTATAGCTATAGCTATATCTTTTGCCATCTATGACATAGTCTTTGAGTTTTGAAAGGAGGTTTATTCCTTTTTGGATATAGGCGTCATCAGTACTTAAAAGAGTCTGCCAAATATCCTCATCTTTTTGAAACATGACCATATCTAGATTTAAGATGTTTTTACTGACAGCTTCAGCAACGATTTTACATAACACAAGATTGGAAAGATGGGATGTCGGGCAGCTCCAGATATTTTCCATCATGAAAATAGAGCTTAAAGAAAGCTTTTGGGCAAGTTCAATCTTAGAGAATGACCAAACGCTATCTTGATATTTTACATCTTCAAATAAAGCTAAAAGCTCTTCATGGGTTATTAGACCATGTTTATAGGCTCCTTGAAGATTATATTCCAACCTATCAGCACACAGATCTGGAAGGGGCTTATCAAGAGCTGTAAAATGCTTGTTTTTATGGTAGATCTCATGAAGTTTAAGGCCATTTTTTTCAATGAGCTCTTTAAGTCCAATTTTTTCTAAAAATTCATTGTGATGGATATCTTGCCAAGAGTCTTGCCCATGGGATGAAAAAAAATAATCTCCAAAATGGGAAAAAGCCGTATGGGAGGCGTCATGTAAAAGGCCAGAGACCTGTTCTAGATAGGGAGCGTCTGCTTTTTTTAATAACCAATAGACTCCCACACAGTGATCAAATCTTTTATAATCATCTTTTACATGATTAAAAAAGCTGATCCCATATTGATTAATGCCGTGAAGTCTTTGATAAGGAGGGGATAGAATGATGGATTCCACAATAGGATCCTCAATAGTGCATGCCCCATAAGGTAAATTCACTACAATTTCAGCTGATAAGGAAATAAAAAAAATAGATAACAGCGATGCAATCTTCATAAGCTCAAACTCTTGTTAAAGGCTAAATCTTAAAGAGTTTGTCTATTTTTTTAATATAAAAGTTAAGGTTGAATTTTTGTATAAACAAGCTCAACGGGTGTAAGGTAGCTAAATTGGCCTTGTAAGACATCTCGAATAGCATCATGACCAATCCCTGAAACAGTAGGCTCTGCATAATCATCATAGCATAGCCATTTATCTTGATCCCCTTCTTTAACTCTTTTATAGGTTAAAAAATGGCCGCCTGCTTGATTTAAAGCTTTACGGATTACAAGTGCATCAATTTGATAATTTTTAGCTCTCATGGATGAATTAAACTCATCATAGTTAATTTGCTCAACTCCTGAATTTTGAGAAAAAATTAAAATGGGAGGACTTTCAACTGTAATACAAGCCATTACTTCAGCAGTATTAGAAATTATTACATGTCCAGCATTATTTTCAATTGTAAGCAATGTAGAGGGGCGATGATCTTCTTCATCCTCTGGAAGCAAAGTTTTAATTTTAGGTTCTATAGTCGGTGCTAATGCTTTTAACCCATCGAATAAACTATTTAAAAATTCATCAGCTGATTCCTGCCTAGAACAATTGATACTGAGACCTTGATCTGGGGTAATATTTGGAATGTTTTGTCCAATGGGCTTATTATTACATAATTTAATAAGACAAATCCTTAAAAGTTGTGATTCTTTTTGATTTAGAGACTCTCTATCATCATGCCATTTGGATAAGATTTCTTGAGCACATCTTGCAGCTTGATTGACTTTTAGACTTGTAAAAACCTGATTTACCCTTTGAGAAGTCGAAATATCCCATAAATTATAGTTTTCATTTAATTCCTCAGTAGGAGGGGGACGGGCCAATCCTTCAATGCTAGGATTAGAGTCATTATCAGAGTACGAAATACTTCGAAGAGCGTTAAAAATATATCGATAAATGGGTTCTTGGGAAAATAATCCCGTAATAGAGGCATTCATAAAGCAATTGCTACCTGGATTTTCGATCCCTTTAAAGCCTCCATCAATCACTGCTTCAAAATCATTTTGATCAACAGTCAAATTAGGAACTGCCGACCCGATTAGCGCTGCTTGAACTGCATTATCCATTTGGTCCTCAGTAACACCACCATCTGCTATTAAATTAGCTCTATATTCATCATAAAGATATTTTGGGTAATAACGTCCTTTTAATAGTTGAGTTTCTATGCGATGTTTTTCAACATGAAAAGTGAATGGTGATGGAGCACTTACTGATGCTGAACCCGCACCGGATAGAGAGACACTTAAAGAACTTGCGGCACCTCCTCCGCCAGGTAAGACTCTCCCTGCAAGAGGAGACGATCCTGAAGAAGCTGCAGAAG
>CAIPRZ010000097.1 GCA_903867585.1 uncultured Chlamydiae bacterium | reverse complement strand
TTTGATCATGTCCCTTTTGGTCTTGTTCTTGGTTCTGATGGTAAAAAATTTAAAACTCGGTCTGGTGAAACTGAAAAACTTATCGATCTTCTTTTAGAATCCGTTATTGAAGCTAAAAAAATTCTTGTTGAAAGAATGCCAGAGCTTGATGAATCTGAGCTTGAAAAGATGGCCAAAATTTTAGGAATAGATGCAGTAAAATACAGTGATCTTTCTTGTAACAGAGTAAAAGATTACACCTTCTCTTATGAGAAAATGCTTAAATTTGAGGGTAATACTGCTCCTTTCTTACTATATTCCTATGTACGTGCCCAAAGCATCAAACGAAAAGTCGGTGTTAGAAGAGAAGATATTATTAACTACGGCTGCATTTTGGATCATGAGAGCGAAATAGCGCTTGCTCTTCATTTAAGACGTTTTGACGAGGTTTTGTATAACTATATCGAGGATTTATATCCTCATCGTCTTTGTGAGTATTTATTTGATCTTGCTTGTTTGTTTAACGCCTTTTTTAGAGACTGTCGTGTAGAAGGAGATAAACATCAAAATTCTAGACTTGTTCTTTGTGAATTAACTTCAAATGTCCTTAAAACAGGACTTGAGCTACTAGGGATAGAAACGCTAGAAAAAATGTAATAGTTTATTTATGTGAAAAGAGTTTGTGACTGCAAATTGAAATCGTATATAAATTAAGTTCTTTTGGAGATGCCTGATCAAAAAATAAATAAAATTTAATAAGAGTGCCTTTGTCAAACTCCGAATTATATTCAGGCAGTAAGGAGCACAGCCAGGGCGTTCTAAATTCAGCGCTATCAACTTCCCCGTAAACAGTATCAAAAAATTCTTTATCGGGCTTTCTAAGCTTAAGAATATCTAATTGATCTTGTGTGATGTTAATATAGGTGTTATTGGAAGGTAAAGTTTTCATTTCTCTCTTTTTAAATCCAGAAGCATTAATACACATTCCAGTTATTTTAATGATTTTAGAAGAATCTAATGATTTTTTGCCTGTAGGTGGAGTTACAACTTCGCTTGGTGTTTCTAGTGTTTTTAAATCAGGATGCAATCCACTCAATGAAAAATAGGATGTTGGTGATTTGGTTAGTGTAGTTGGTAAAGACATGTAAATTAAAAGCTTAAATTTTTTTAACGAATATTTTATCATTGAGAGCTATTTTTTTCAGCATAATCTGATTATACTAGCATCCAGTTGATTGGCGTTCAAAAGCTGTTAGAGGGGTTTTACTTAAATGGCCCGGAATTTCTTGAACATATCTAGGTACTGCGTAGCCAGGCAGATGGTTTTTAAGCTGAGCGTATAAATTAAGTCCGGTTTCGATAGGTACTTCAAAATGCATAGATCCTTGGACTGGATCGAATTGATGCAAGTAGTAGGGTATTATGCCTCTATTAGAAAGGGCTTTAAATAAATCTACAAGCGTTTCTATATCATCATTGACCCCTTTTAGTAATACCGTTTGGGATAGTACGGGTATACCACAGCTTAAAAGCTTTTTGGAGGCTATAAATATGTCTTCATCGAGCTCTTTAGCGTGATTGACATGAATAACAAAGAAAAGCTGTTTTTTTAGAGATTGAATTTTTTTTATAAATCCCTCGTGAATTCTTTCAGGGATTCCCACGATAAAACGGGTATGAAAACGGATTCTTTTTAGATGAGGGATTTTATCTAAGGCTTCAAGTAGATTAAATAATTTTTCATCACTTAATGATAAGGGGTCGCCACCACTCAATAATATTTCTTCTAGCGAAGAGTCATTTTTAATAAGTTCTAATTCATTTTGAAAATTAGAAGGCAGATAGTCGTAATTTTTTCTAAAACAATAGCGGCAATGCATGGCGCATGCAGAGGTAGTAATTATCAGAGCTCTACTAGAGTATTTTTGTAAAAGGCTTGTTGTTTTTTGAAAGTCTTTGTCTTTTACAGGATCTAGCTCTCCATCAGGATTTTGCTCCAATAAAAGAGGTAAAAACTGAAGTAAAATTGGATCGTTCAAAGATTGTTTGGTTATTTTTTGTGCTAATCTTTGAGGTAAATTTAAAACAAAAGGGGACTTCTCTAGGAAATTAACCCTATGAATAGGTTCAATTTCTAGAAAGTCTAACAGGGTGTTAAGATCTGTAAAATTATTTTTTTGAATTTGGCGCCACAACATGCCTTAGATTTTATCACAACAGGCTCATGATGGCGCTAGTAAAATTAGCTACTAAACAAGTATAAATTTTTCTTTAGTGGAGTGCTCCCTTTGCACAGAGGCTCCTAGCATTTGAAGTTTATCAACAAGATTCTCATAACCCCGGTCTAGATAGGGAAGTCCTGAGAGTGTTGAGGTGCCTTCAGCAATTAATGCAGCAAGAACATAAGCAAAGCCAGCTCTTAGATCTGGTATTTCGAGTTTAGAAGCTCTTAAAGGAGTTGGTCCTTTAACAAGGCATGTATGAGAATAATCCATGTGTTGGAATCGGCAAGGACAGGAGCTCAAGCATTGCGTAGACAGTTGTATGTCGGCCCCCATGTTTTTTAGCATATCGGTATAACCAAAACGATTCTCATAAACTGTCTCATGGATGATAGAAATGCCTTTTGCCTGAGTTAAAAGTACTACAAAAGGTTGTTGCCAGTCAGTTAAAAAACCGGGATGTACGTTGGTTTCTAGGATAAGTCCACCGTGTAGAGGACCTTTATAGAAAAATTCTATACCTTCTTTTTTTACCTCAAAGCCTCCACCAATTTGTCTAAGGGCGCTCAAGAATGAAAGCATGTGAGATTGATTGGCCCCTTCTACAAAAACTTTTCCTTTAGTGGCAATAGCAGCTAGTGCAAAGGAAGCAACTTCAATACGATCTGTTACAACTTCATGATCGACATCATAAAACTCTTTGCATTGTTCAACGCGAATGGTGCGGTCTTGATCAAGATTGATAACGACGCCCATTTTTTGTAAAAATAAGATAAGATCGATGATTTCAGGTTCAACGGCAGCATTTTTTATTATGGTTGTGCCACGGGCTCTACAGGCAGCAAGTAGTGAATTTTCAGTGGCTCCAACAGACGGATAGCTGAGACAAATTACATTACCTTTTAATCCTTGATGGGCCCTTGCAAAGTAGGCGCCTTCTTTTTTCATAACCCGATATTCAATGCTAGCACCTAATTTTTCTAAAGCTTCGATATGAAAATCGACAGGCCTTTTGCCAATTTTACAGCCTCCAGCTGTAGGGACAATGATATCTTCATCAGTACGGCCAAGAAGAGCACCAATCATTAAAATGGGGATACGATTCGATCCAGAAAAACGTTGAGGAATATAGGTTGTCTTAAGATCTTTTGTTTGGATTTCTAAAACGGCTTTGCTTTTATCCCAATCAATTTCAGCTCCAATTTCTTGCAAGAGTGAAACAGTGATATCCACTTCTGAAATATTAGGGACATTAGTAAATCGGCAACGTTTATCAGAAAGCAAGGAGGCTACAAGCATTTTTGTGATGGCATTTTTAGCCCCTGCTGCTTTTACTTTACCTTCAAGAGGTATTCCACCATCGATGATTAATTCTTCCATAATTCCCCCATGCCACCTAGTCTTAATCTAAATCTCTTTTTAAAAAAACAAAAAAAGAGATAACCTCTACATTTGAAAATCTTGTAAGCTTTATATAAAGGTTTTCCCCCAAATACATCTTAGGTGATTATGTCTAATTCAACTGTTACTCATCCTGGAGAAGTTTTACAAAGTGGGGGAGTCTTTGATACAAGAGCTCTATTTGCGCCAGTATTTGAAGTTCTTAGCGCAGAAAAAATTGACCGTTTACTAACTCAAATTGTTTATAACGTGGACTGGGATAGCACCCGTAAAGTCACGATTAATATCATCGCTGAGGTCACAAAATTACATGCCAATATTATTGGTTACATTCCAGTTGCTGGGGTGTCTGTGGGGGCCTGTAGGGTGTCTATTGGCGTTGTAAGATTAAGCTTAGCTATGGCATCTCTTGGAGCTTCTAGAATGCTTGGCATAGCGGAGACAAATACTTTTGGAAATTTACTAGATGCTACAAATTCTATTAAAGATGGATTTCTTGAAGTTTCTCCTTTAGCAGTAGGTGCAGGTCTCTATTTATCTAAACACACTCCCTCAATGAGTCTTCTAGTTTCAGACCTCAAGGTTTCACAAGATAAATTTGGCATTATTTCAGAGTTCTGTAAAACCACTGTTGAAAAGGCAAAAAAAGAAGACGAAGATAAATACGAACACTATAAGCCATGGGCTCAAACGCTTATAAAAACCACAGAAAAAACGTATCTTTTTGCAACAGAAGGGGCCCAATGTATTGTAACATGTGCGGCTTGGGGTAATATTGCCATGGGCATAGGTGGTCTTGCTGTAGCCCCTTATACAGGGGGAGCCAGCTTGCCTTGGGCTTTAACATCATTGGCAAAAGGGGCGTTATCGCTAGGGGCTTCTTCATTACTTGAGATGGCAACTACTTACGATCTTCATGGGAAAGTGATCCGATTTTTTGTCCCAGAAAAAAAAGAGGATAGCTCTGATGCGGATTTCATTTTGATGAAGCTCATATTAGAATTAGAAAAAGATCGTGAAAAATTTGCAGAGGCCTATGAAGCTATAGAAGCTTCAGGTTTAAATTTTTCTTAAAAATTAGAGGCTGACTATTTATTGTTATCGATTTGGGTAAAAGAAAATAGGGGCTTGATCCATCTCCCAATTCAATTATACAAGTTTTGTTAAAATGATGAGCTAAGAAAAGGGCAACATAGCCCATAGTCTTTCTTGGGTTGATTTCAATAATTGGACATAGCTTAAATTGATTTTCATCCCGATATATAAAGGCATCGATTCCTAAATGACCTCGATAGCCCTTAAGATATAAATCATCAATAATAGGCTTGGTAAAGCAAAGATGCTCTTCTATGAAATCGTCAAATTCTTGATTCAAACGGGGAAAGATAGAGCTTTGATAAACTCCTTTAGAGTTATTACGAAGTTCGCAAATCCCCAAATGATAGACTTTGTCGTCTAGTAGCCATTGCGAGCTAAAATCATAAGCGCGATCGACCCACTTTTCTAATCTTGCAGATTCATAATCAATATCGGGCAATGATTTATGATCTAATAAATAGGGAGCTTGGAAAAAATAATGACCTTGTCCTGATTGTCCTAGTTTAGTTTTTAAAACATATTTACCTTCTTTGTTTTTTAAACAGGGTAAGATGTCTTCCTTTGCAAGGATCAAAAAAGAATCAAAGGCTGGTGTGCAAAAATTTAAGATAAAAGCTTTAGAATCTAAATCTTGTTTTAAAGGATGGTACGGAAATCGCAAATGACATTTTTTTTCTAAATGGGGACAGGATTGCCAGGAATTAACTATCGAGGAGGTTGTGAGTTCATCCCAGCTGGTATAGCTTTGCACAGGAAGATTCAATTTTTCAATTTGCCGCAAATATTCGGTATTTGGTGTAAATTCAATAAGTGCTTTATCGTTAGATTGACCGATTAAAAAACTTAAAGCGCTCATTTGGAGGTTTAAAGAATGAGAATTTTTTATGTTTTTTTGATCCCAACCGATATTGGTAAAAATGTATTCAGACATTGAGAAAAATATAAAAAATTTAAATCTTAGATAGTATATGCAAAATAAACTAAAAATTGGACTTTTTTTTGGTGGAAAATCGGTAGAGCATGAAGTGTCTCTTAGATCGATAAAAGCGGTTTATAAAGCGCTTTGTGATAAAAAATTTGAACCTTTATTGTTTCCAGTTTCTAAAGAGGGAAAAATATATTCAGCCTCAAGTTTAGATGTTTTTAATGAGGCCCTGTCTGTAGATGAATGTGTAGCTAAACTTAACCTTTTTGGAATTGATGCCTTATCTGAAGCCAGAATCGATGCTGTATTTTCTACCATGCATGGGGGCTTTGGTGAAAATGGGGCCTTTCAGGGGCTATTTGATATTTTAGGGTTGGCCTACGTGGGTCCTGGAGTTTTAGGATCTGCAGTTGCAATGGATAAAGATGTCACTAAACGGCTCTTAGCTCATGCCAATATTTCAGTTGTTCCTTTTTCTATTATGAAATCATTTCAAAAAGATTTTTCTATTTTGGAATCTCAAGGTTTTCCCTGTTTTATCAAAGCGGCCTCATTGGGATCATCTGTAGGTGTTTATAAGTGTCATAATTTGGAAGAAGCGGTCATTGCAGCTCAAGAGGTATTTAAGTTAGATAGCAAGCTTTTGGTGGAAAAAGCCATAAAAGGTAGAGAAATTGAAGTGGCGATTTTAGGAAGTGATGACATGGAAGCCTCACTTGCTGGAGAGGTTATTCCGCATCATGATTTCTATTCCTATGAAGCTAAATATTTAGATGAAAATGGAGCCAGTTTTGAAGCGCCTGCAAAAAACATCGATCACGATCTTCTAAAGCAAATAGCCTTAAAAGCGGCTAAGGCTTTAGAAATTCAGGGTATGGCTAGAGTTGATTTTTTTGTAACAGAGGAAAATACCTATTACATTAATGAAATAAATACTCTTCCAGGATTCACAAACATTAGTATGTATCCAAAATTATTTGAAATTTCAGGAAAATCTTATTCTGAACTTATTTCTAGATTAATTTACGATGCGATTGAACGCAGTAATAAAAATTCGCAATTACAAAAGACGTTGTATGCTAATTTAGTTACTTAAAAAAAAGAGGTCATTTATGAGAGTCATCATAGGTCAAAGTGCTAGAAGATTTTTAAGCTTAGATTCTTCAAAACCTTTGGTGCTAGCAGGCTTGATTATTCCAGGTGAACTTGGGTTAATGGATGATTCAGACGGAGATGTAGTTTTACAAGCTCTATGTCAAATTATAGGCAGCTTGCAGGGTTATCAAAAATTTAAACAAATAAGCTCTGACTTATTAGAAAAAGATGCCATCACCGATAGTGTGGTTTTGCTAGATCATTGTCTTGCCTTAAATCGGGGACTTAAAATTTCTCAGGTCTCCTTTTCCATTGAAGCAAAAAGCGCTTTTTTGTTGGATCATCTGGATAGAATGCAATCAAACATGGCTCATCTTTTAAAGATCTCAAAAGATAGAGTCATGATTATACCCCATGATTCCAATGGACTATCAGATGTAAGCTGCGGGGATGGTATTAGCGTGTTATGTGCTGTTACATTAGAAAACTAGTAAACATCAAGATTATAGCGTCCCTCTTTTCTCCAACTTCTTAGTTGCCCAATAACTGATTTAGGATCTTGCTCTTGATATTCTGCGATAATGTTTACAAGAGCTGTTTCTACCGATTTTGCCATATTTTTGGCATCACCGCAGATGTAAATGATGGCCCCTTTTTGGATCCAATCATAGAGTTCTTTTTTCTGCTCGATCATCAGATCTTGAACATAAATTTTATGGTCTTGATCACGAGAAAAAGCCAGACTTAATTTTAGATCTCCTTCATCTGCATAACGGATGAATTCATCACGAAAATAAAAATCGGTTTCTTTGTGTCTTTCCCCAAAGAAGAGCCAGTTTTTGGAATGGCCTATTGTTATTCTTTCCTGAATAAAAGCTCTAAAGGGGGCAACGCCGGTACCTGGGCCAATCATAATAATAGGCGTGTCACTCTGTGGGATTCTAAAATGATCAGCAGCATGAATAAAACCATGTAAGTGGTAGTTCATCGGAGCATCGAGACATAAAAACATGGATGCCACGCCATATTTTACTATCCCATTAACATCAAAAGAATTTAATGACACAAGAAGATCGATTTGGCATGGATTGGAAAGAGGAGAAGAGGCGATAGAATAATAGCGAGGCATTTGAGGAGGGAGAATTTTTATAAGTTCTAGAGCCTGGTCTTTACTTATAGAAATAGAATTTAATATGCCGATATTCTCTAGGTTTTTTAGCTCTTCTGGCAATTTGGATTCATTAAAAATCAGCTGGGACATTTTAGATGTCCACTTGTTTAATGAGACTTTCTTTTTAAGAAAATCCATGACGGTAATTTCTGAGGTCACATAATGATCGGGGCTGATCTTTAAAGCGTTGCAAAATTCAATAACATCTTGATTGCTATTTTCTGGATAGATAGCTAACGAATCCCCTGTTTTATAGGGTACCGGGCTTTCAAACTCTAAAGTTAAAAAAAACGTTCTTTGCTGATTTTTGGTAATGGCTGTTCTTTTAATTAATCTGGCTGAAAAAATAGTTTTTTCATTAGCCGCTTCTGGAAGCAAAAAATTTGACATAGACGTTTTTTTTAAAAGTTTGTAAAGAGGAAGAAAACGGTCGGTTTATGATTAAAACCTTGGTTACTTTAGCTCTTGTTTTATTTTTAGCAGGTTGTGCTGATAAAGCGTATAATCCCCATTATATCATATCAGACACGGCTTTAGAGCCTCAGGTTGAACCATAAGTTTCAGCTGGTATAAAGGCTCTACAGTCTCTTTGTCTCCACGCTTTTTGGAGAGTATCGATTTTTTTAGACGATATACCGCCTAAAAATTCGATAGATCTTAAAAAGCGGGCGCGTGTTCGATCTTTACCAAGAATTTCAATAGCTTGATATACAGGAGGCCCTTGTCTTTTGCCTGTGATGGAGCCAAATAAAATCGGAATAAGCACTTTTTTAAGATTAACACCAAAAGCTGCAGTAGCTTCAGAAACGGCTTTTTCAACGCCATTATAACCCCAGTCTTCTTGTTCATCGAGTGACCAAATTAAGGTCTGAATAATCATCGCCGATTGTTCAGGAAGAATCCCTTTTGGACACAAGAGATCTTGCGAATAGGGGATATGACTCATAAACATGAATCCAAGAAGCTCAATAAATTCAGAAAAATGCTTGATCCTTGTGTGGCAAAGAGGCATTAGTTTTTCCATGAATTCATCGTTAAAGCTCCATTTTTTAATTTCATTCCAGAGCTGTTTTTCTCCAACATGGTTAATAAGATATTGTTGGTTTAGCCAATCTAATTTTGTTACATCAAAAAAAGCTCCAGAAACACCAATTCGTTTGGGGTCAAATTCTTGAATAATATGATCAAGAGAGTAGATTTCTGTTTCAGAAACCATACTGTAACCCATGAGCGTTAGGAAATTATTAAAGGCGCTAGGTAGATAGCCTGTATCTCTATAATAAAAAATAGAGCAGGGGTTTTTACGTTTGGATAATTTCTTACCATCTTTGCCAAGTAATAAAGGCATGTGCATAAACACAGGGGGCTCCCAACCAAAACTTTCATAGAGTAGGATGTGCTTCGGTGTGGAACTCATCCATTCATCACCACGTATCACATGGCTTATTTGCATTAAATGATCATCAACAACGTTTGCTAAGTGATAAGTCGGGAAGCCATCAGATTTCAATAAAACTTGATCATCGATATCAGCCCACGGAGAACTAATACGACCTTTAATCCCATCTTCAAAAATGCATTCTCCGGAAAGAGGGACTTTTAGTCTGACCACATAAGGTTGTCCTTGAGCAAGCCGTTCTTCTATTTCTTGAGCCGATAAGTTTCTATAGCGTCTGTCATAACCGATTTTTTGACCAAGCTTTGAAGCCATTTCGCGCATTTCCTGAAGCTCTTCTGAGGTAGCAAAACACTTATAAGCTTTCCCGTTATCAAGAAGCATTTGGCAGTATTTTTGATAAATCTCTGTCCTTTCTGATTGTCTATAAGGTCCAAAAGGCCCCCCAATATCGGGTCCTTCATCCCAATTAATATTCAGCCATTGAAGAGCTTTGTAAATATTTTCTTCATATTCAGTTCTTGATCGTGTCCGATCGGTATCTTCAATGCGTAGAATAAATTTACCCTTATAGTGTTTAGCAAAGATAAGGTTGAAAAGGGCCATATAGGCTGTCCCTACATGAGGATCTCCGGTAGGAGAAGGGGCAATACGAACGCGAACAGGTTTGTGAGAGGTCATAGTTTTAAGTGATGATTAAATTATCCCTACCAATTTTCGTGAGTAGGGATAATTGTAAGCAATCTTAAAAAATTATTTAAGCGGCATTAGCCTTAGCATTATTCATAAAAATTAAATCTTTTATAAGATCTAACCCTTCTTGGAGCTGATAATCGGTCAGGCCTGTTTTCTCAAGATTTTCTGTGTCAGGCTCTTCTTTTTTAATTTGAATAACAAAATCTTGATAACTTTTATTTTGATTGAGCCTTAACTCTGTATTAGCTTTTAACACCCCTAAATAGCTTGTTAAACTATTATCTTTTGCCTGTTTGGAGTTTTCATAGATGCGCTCTAGTTGGAGACGTTGAAATAGGGCAATATCATCCATTCTATCATCAAAATTTTCTAATATCTCATCAGGCTGAAGAGGGTATTTAGAATGCTTTTCGCCTATTTCGCTAAATGCTAAAGGGCCATGTACTATTATATCACTTTTAACCCCATAGAGCTGAGGGCTCTTTCCAGAGACGGTATAATAAAGGCCTCTTGTGACTTTATACTCCCCTTTAGGGTTGACTTTAGCGTTATGCGAAGAGTCTAAAGTAAAGGTTTGAAAAGTCCCTTTCCCAAAAGATGTTTCGTCGCCGACTACAAGACTGCGGCCATAATCTTGGAGAGTTTGAGCAACAATTTCTGCAGCAGACGCGCTTGCTTTATTAGTTAAAACAAGTAAAGGGCCATCCCATAATGGCTTTTTTTCTAAGCTTCTTAAATGAGAAATAAAGCCTGTATTGTCTTTTACGGATACCACAATTCCGGGCTTAATAAATAGACCAGAGACAGCTACAGCCTGAGATAAAAGGCCACCTGAGTTAAAGCGGAGGTCTAAGACTACCCCCTTCAAAAGGTGGTTTTTTTGGATCTCTAAGAGTGCTTCTTGGAGGTCTTTAGCTGAGGAGGTCTTTTCATCTTGATAGAAGGAAAAAAGGTGTAAAACAGCTATAACACCGTCTCCAAAAGGCTCTATGGTTTTTTCTAGTCGGGTCTCTTGGATAACGATTTCGCCTCTTGTTAATTCGATATCTATGGTGTCTTCTTGGTCATTAAGAATAGTCAATTTTACCTTAGAACCCTCAGGGCCTCTGATTAGCTCAACAGCCTCTGAAATGTCCATGCCGGTAATAGAGTGACGATCAACTGCTATTATCGTATCACCGATTTTAAGCTTGCCCTGAATAAATGCCGGGCTTCCTTCTATAATCTTAACAATTCCAAGACCGGTTACATCATCCCTTAATTGGGCTCCGATACCAAAAAGTCGTTGCTGAACTTGTATTAAGAATTGGTTGGCTTCTTTAGGAGTAAAGTAGTGTGTTTGAGAGTCAAGGCTTGAGGAGATGGCTTTAATGGCTATTGTTAGGGCCATTTCTTCTCTTTCTTTAGAAGACTTTCCTAAGAGCTCGTTTTCATGGTTAAGGCGTCTTTTATTAATCTTTGTGAAGAATTTTTTAGGATCCTCTTTTAACTTTTCAAGAGTCTGTTCATGCAGAGCTTTTACTTGGCATAATCTTGTAAATAGAACATCGCTGGTTTCAGAAAAGCCTAGATCTTTAAAGTTTCTTAAAGAAACTTTTTCAGTTGCTGGTATGACACTAGCCTCTAGTTGTCCTCGTCTTTCAATCGCTCTTTCCATTAAAGAATGTAATTTTAAATATTCTGTAAAGATGGATTCGTTAAATTCTGACAATGCCTTTTGACACAGCTCATCTGAGGGGTTTAAATAATCTTTTATTTCATCCGATAAAAAATAGAGTTTAAGGGGGTCTAATTCATCGATCATATTGATAAATGAGCGCTTGATGAGATCTTTATTTAAGACGTGGTGACAGGCGTGAGATCTAAGAATTTCTTGAATCTTACCCTTGGCATCCTGAGGTGTGATCGTTGGGGGTTTAGAAAAAGCTAAAGATATAACGGATAAAAATACAAAAATAATACGAAGCATAAGGGCCCCTTTTTAAGCGGAGTGTAGCAACAGAAGCTGTTTTTACGCTATAAACTATCTTTGTAAAGATCTGATAAAAAAATAAATTTTGTTGGTTTAAATTCTTTTAATCTGCTAAAATAATAACTCGAATGATAAAACTAATTCATTAAATAAAAAAAGAGGGAAGGATGACACAAACTATGCAAACAACCGCTGAAGCGCGTAAAGTAGTTTCTATTACAGAAGCTGCTAAGTTAAACAACGTTACTCGCCAAGCTATTTATGTTGCTATTAAGCAAAAGAAATTAAAGGCTTATAAAGACGCAACTAGATGGACTATCGATTTAGAAGACTTAGAAAACTACAAAAAATCTAAGTATTCACGTACAAAATCTATGTTTGAAGGTGAGTTATTATTTGACAACCGTAAAGGTTATTTTTCAATTAACCAAGTAGCTAAGATGCTTAATGTCCCAGCTCAAAAAATTTACTATGCAACAAGAGTTGGTCTTTTAAAGGCTTCTCGTAAAGGTGCTGCATGGGTAATCCATTCTGCTGATCTACAAGGCTACCAAGCTTCTTATTTAAGTAAGAAAACTGAATCTGATCAAGCTATCTAAGCTTAAATCTTTAAAACAGTTAATTTTTATTTTACAAGCGATGACTCAAAATCATCGCTTTTTTATTATACAAACCGTTTCTAAATGTGTTGTGTGAGGAAATAGATCAAACCCTCTAGCTTCAACTACCTCAAAACCTTCGTTTTTAAAAATTTTAAGATCTCTATTCAACGTTGTGGGATTGCAAGAGATATAGCATAGGTGTGCTTCGGGAATGGAGGTAAGCTTGTAAAGCATTAGCTCACTTAACCCTTCTCTTGGTGGGTTAATAATCACAAAATTAATAGGCTTTTTAACATGTTTGAATAGTTGTTCAGCTGGAGCTGCGATAAATTCAATATTTGAAAGGTTAAATTCTTCCAGGCTTTTTTTGGCACAGCTAATCGAGGCTGGATTGAGCTCGATGCCGTAAATATGGGGAATGGATTTTGAAGAAGCCAAAATAGATAGCAATCCACATCCACAATAAAGATCAGCTAAAACTTGGGTATTAGAAGGAATAGAGTCTATGACATATTGATAAAGCTTTTCAGCCATGGTTCGATGATTTTGCATAAAACTCCAAATATCCATATGAAAATCTTTACCAAGATAGGATTGGATAATTTGGCATTTTCCTATATCAATGCGGTCATGATGAGTTTTAATTGATATTCCTTTGAAATGAGAGGCTAGTTTTTCTAAAGCCTTATAATTAGCCCCCTCAAATTTAATAGCTGCTATAAAGCCATCATGGCTTTTAAGAAGCCTAATTTCAGCGTAAACAGTTTCAGCTTCTTGAAGAGCTAATTTAAGCTGATTAAGAAGGCTTGGCAGTTTCTCTGAAAAAATGGGGCACATAGACACAGAAAAAACATTTTTGTCAGTGTTTCCATGATAGCCCAAAATGCCATCTTGATAGGTTAATTTAATATGTTCCCTATAATCCCAAATTTGGCTTTCAATCCCAATAATTTCAAGCTTGGAAGGATCTATAAAGGCTTGGATGTTTTCGATAAGGATCTCTTTTTTTGTCCTTAATTG
The DNA here is from genome assembly GCA_903867585.1 of uncultured Chlamydiae bacterium. Classification (GTDB taxonomy): domain Bacteria; phylum Chlamydiota; class Chlamydiia; order Chlamydiales; family Rhabdochlamydiaceae; genus CAIPRZ01. The sequence goes on along the minus strand of CAIPRZ010000097.1, from coordinate 3,970 downwards.
TTCTTTATAATCCATATGCTGGAATTGACAGCCTCCACAGACACCGAAATGAGAACAACGGGGTTTCACGCGATGGGGGCTAGATTCAATGATCCTTAAGACTTCGCTTTGTGAAAAGTTTTTTTTGCTTTTAAGGATTTTGGCAGCAATAACTTCCCCTTTTATGGTGAAGGGAGTGAAAATTACTTTATTTTGTTCTCTAGAAAGGCCATTGCCTCCATAGACAACCTTTTCTATTTTTAATGGGGATATAACGTCCATGAAATCACTTTAGAATTTGGATATCCCTAATCTGTAGTTGAAGGGTAGCTTTATTATGAAAGTTATTAATTGTAGGGGTATAGGCAATTCTGAGCTTCATGTTTTTTTGCATGAGCTCTTCTTTTCTATGCGAAAAGCCAAAAGCGATCCCTTCAAGTAAGCGGTCATTATCTTCTAAATAAAGTTTTAGGTGGGTTTTACCTAAAATTTTAGGGGGCCAGATTTGACGAACATCGGCATAAAAAATAGGGGGATGATTACCATTTCCGTAGGGCTCTAATAAATTCAAGGACTCCATAAATTCATAGGAAAGATTATTGAATTGTAAATGGGCATCTAATTGAATTTTTGATACTAAATCCACTTTATCAAGAGCCAAGCTTGCAAGCTCTAAAAACCGTATTTTAAAAGCTTCGATATTTTCTTCTTTAATCGTAAGTCCTGCAGCAAAATTATGACCGCCAAAATTTTCTAATAAATCAGAGAGTTCTTTTAAGTTAGGTAAAAGAGGAAACTCAGGGATCGTTCTTAAAGAACCTTTACCCACCCCATTTTCAATGGCAATAACAATTGTTGGTCTATTAAATTGCTTGGCTATTCGGGTTGTCAGAATAGGAATAATCCCTGGATGCCATTTGTGAGAAGAGAGTATGATCGCTTTTTGTGTAAGTATATTTGGATTTTTGGCTAAAAACTGCTCTAAATCGTCGGCATCACGGCGCTCAATTTTTTGTCTTTCGATATTATTGAGATCAAGTTCTTTAGCTAAAACCTCAGCGCCGTAGGAATCTCTAATTAAAAGGAGTTCTACCCCTTTAAGAGGATCAGCGATTCTACCTAAACTATTGAGTCTTGGAGCTACTTTTGAGGCGATATCGGCGGTTGATATTTCGGATAATTTTAGATCACAGACATTAAATAATTTTGTAAGACCGATACGTTTAGTTTTTCTGAGCTGTTTTAAACCATATCTTACAAGAATTCTATTCTCACCCATTAAAATGCCCATATCAGCAATTGTTCCGAGGGCCACAAGATCAAGATATCTTTTAAGGTCGACTTTCCCAGGAGCTATAATTTCTTTGGCTAAAAGTAGATTGGTAATACCGTGGGCTAATTTAAAAGCCACTCCAACTCCTGTTAAATCTCTATTGGGATAGGTACTATTTAAAAGTTTAGGATTTAAGGTAGAAATACAATGAGGAAGAGCATCAGTGGGTTCGTGGTGGTCAGTAACGATCACATCAATTCCAGCTGCTTTAACCATAGCTATTTCATCACCTAAAGTAATGCCGCAGTCAACTGTAATCAGCAAACGGCATTTATGCGATAGAGCACAATCTAGGGCATCAAGCATGACACTTTTAACAAGGGTATTTCTATTTGGGATATAATAATGAGCGATGCCTCCAATAAATTGGATGAATTCAATAAGAAGCGCAGTTGCTGTCATTCCATCGACATCATTATCGCCGCAAATTAATATAGGCTCTTTATGTTCTAATGCGTGGAAGATTCTGTTAACGGCAAGATCCATTTGTGGAAATAAGTGGGGATCTAAAAGGTTGGGTAGTTTGCCATATAAGAAATCGTGAATTTCATCGGTGTCATTCAAATTTTTAGAAGCTAAAACTTGGGCAGTTACAGAATTAATAGAAAATTCAGAAATAATTTCATCGACCCACTCTTTATTAGCAGTGGGATAAATCCATAGCGGACCTTTTACCTTTGGCGTTGTAGAGGTTTGTTCGCTGGTACTCATCGATTCCATTAAATTTCAATCCTTAAAGATATTTTTCATAGCTGCACCCATTAGGCATCATTATGATTTCACTTATAACCGTCAATAATAAATCTTAAGGCTATGGCAAATCAAAAAAACCACAGCCTTAAGAGAAATTACTAATTATTTATAGCGTTAATTTTTCTAGATTTAGAAAAAGCTAACAATATGGGAGAAGCTAAGTATAAGGTTGATAAGGTACCGAATACGACGCCTATTGTCATAATTAATGAAAAATTAAATAAGGTCCCTTGTCCTAAAAAAATCATCGGTATCAGTACTATTAAAGTAGTTCCCGAGGTAAGAAGAGTTCTAGACAAAGTAGAATTGACAGATTTGGAAATGACATTACACAATTTCATTTCAAGATTTAATAATCTCTCTTCTCTTATGCGATCAAAAACAATGATCGTGTCATTTAATGAGTATCCAATGATTGTAAGCAAAGCCGCAAGGGAGCTCATATCTAAACTTACAGGCACTCCGAAGTAGGCTAAAATAGCCATGAAACAAAGAGTCAATATCACATCATGAACTAAACTCAATGTGGCAGCGACTGCATAAGGCCATTCAAATCTTAAAAGAAGATAAATAAAGATGGCAACAAGGGCAATAGCTAGTCCCCATAGGGCTTGATTTCTCATAGAATCAGAAAATTGACCACTAATTGTTGTTACTTGTTGATCAATATTTTTTAAGGTTTCTTCTTCAGCAACAAGAGATTGAGAGAGAAGGCTTTTGGATATAAAGTCCTTCCAATTTTGTGAAGGATTTTTAATTTTTTCGATTTCAGGATCTAAAAATATTCTAAGATGGTGAGAATTTTCTAACTCTTTAACATGAATATGGCTGCTTTTGAGACCTTGATTTATCAAGGCTTTTGCTAATTCTTTTTTTGGTAAAAGATTATCTGGATTAGGCTTAAGTTTTAAATCAAAGGCATAGCCTCCTTTAAAATCCATACCGACAATTTGACTGGATTTAAAGCTAAAGCCAGCAATACCTAAAACAACAATTACTAAAGAGGTAATTAGAGCTGTTTTAGACTTATTTAGGAAATTAAGAGGTCTGAAATTAAACCAATTAGAAAAGTTAAGAGATGCTTTTTTAGTTTTTTCTACCCATTCAAAATAAAATAATTTTGTCATGACAAGGGCGGTTATTACCGATGTTAATAATCCAATCAAAAGCGTTAAAGCAAATCCTTTAATGGGGCCTGAATCAAATCCTAAAAGGATAAAAGCTGCAATCATTGTGGTTAAATTTGAATCTACAATCGCTGTAAATGCTTTTGCATAGCCTGTTTTAACTGTTTCCTTTATCGAAACGCCTTTAGATTGTTCTTCCCGCATTCTTTCAAAGATTAAAACATTAGCATCGACTGCCATTCCAAGAGTCAGAATGATACCTGCAATACTTGCAAGGGATAGAGTAATATTAAAAAAACTAGAAGCTGCAAATAACATTAATAAGTTGATCACAAGAGCTGATGTAGCCACAAGACCGTGAAATCTGTAATAGGCCACCATTAAAGTTACTACTAATATAAGAGAAATGCTCATAGAAATAAGAGCTGATCTTTGATCTTGAACCCCAAGTTCTGGAGCCATGTTTTGCTCTAAAAGGATGCGTGGTTCAAAATTTAAAGACCCAGCTTCAAAGTCGGATTTCAATTTAAGAAGTTCCTGCTGGCTAAAAGATCCGTTTATAGAGGCACTATCTTTTAAGGCGGATTCTAAAACAGGAGCGCTTACTACTTGTGAATTTAGAATAACAGCCATTCTCCAACCTCTTTGAGGTTTGAAAGAGTGGGATTGCTTGTTTTTGGTAAAAGAAGCGGTCCAGTTTGAAAGTCTGTCCTGTGCTGCATTTTGATTACCGATATTAAAACTTAAAAAATTACCCTTTGTGGCATCATAAGAGCAG
>CAIPRZ010000096.1 GCA_903867585.1 uncultured Chlamydiae bacterium | reverse complement strand
TAAGTCATAGTCTTGAAATTTTTTTCAGCATAATCAAGGGAGTTGATTAGCTGTCCCAGGATATATTTAGAAATCCCGCGAGCATGATTTTTATCGCTGCCAAAATAGGAAAGATCATTGGCTATAAGCACTGTCGCAAGGGTTTGATTCTGATATTGTACCTGCAAATTTTTAGCATCAGTGGCAGGGTTTTGTATATCTAAGCGGTAATGTTCATTAGAAAATATGGTTCCTGAATCGCCAAAGGCTTTGCTGTAAAATTGTTCAAGCTTACCTTCAATAAGGGAAAAAACAAATTCTTTAGCCATCAAAAACTCTGATTTTTTAAGCCCTTTTACTAAACTTCCTTTGGGGATCAATTTTAGACCCAAATTACCATGCTCTGGTGTTTCATCTTCAAAAGGCTCTTCTAGGGCTGTTGAGTATAGAAAGTTGTCTTCCCTAGGAGCACTTTCCAAAAAGCTGTAACCAAAACGTTCCTTCTCATCTTTTATAATATCTTCTATGGGAAGGCTTGATCGTAGTGTTTCGAAGCTGTTTTTGCAAGCGATATGTAAAAAAGCCCATTTTCCTTCATCTGTAATAAGACAAGCTCCGCTTGACCCAGGACCACCTTCGATATCACAAACAGGTTTCAATTGAAAAAAAGGGGTTGAATCAAGGTTGCCAATCGATACTTGAGGAATAAGTGATCCATGAGCTTGATGAACCATCGCAAGCGAACTAGATATATCTTTAGAAGCGGCTATTTCAAAAGTTTCTAGATCACCTGATGGATGCGGGATGTAAACAAGGGCATAATCAAGGGTAGTATTTAAATGAATAGGCAAATTAGCCATAGAGAGTAGGGGGCCGCTAAAAGGCTGTATAAAATAGGAATCTAAGCTTTTAGGAAAATTATGAGCTGCTGTCAAAAACACATTTTTAGCTATCCATTGACCAGAGCCTACACCCTCTTTTTTATCATCCAGGATCCTAGCACTAGTTGGAAAAACACGGTTAATAAGCTCAAACCATTTTACGCCCACTTTTTCTTTAGTAAGTGAGGATAGGGGTCCGCTAAAAGAGCTTGGACAGAGCCCAAACGCCTCATCGAGGGAACAAAAACGGGAAGAATAGAAATTAGCTGGGGTTATCATAATTTAATTCAATAATTGTAACTATTATAAACTATTATGACAAAAAAGCGAATGGGGTTAGTTATGCGTAAATATAAAATAATTTAGATAAAGGGCAAAGCTGACCCAGAGCCAGTAGGGGATTAAAAGCCAAAAAGCACGCCGCGCGTTAACAAAGTAAAAAACCTGGGTAAAAGTTAGGGCTGCCCATAATATAGAAAGAACCCCAAAGGCAAGGGTAATATCTTTTTGTTTAAAAAAGATATAGGGCCACAAAAGGTTAAAACCTAATTGGAGGAAGAAGAGTCCTAAAGCCTTGAATTTCAATGATTTCTTAATTGACCATAAGGTTCCTAGTGCCAAGCCCATAAAGGTGTATAAAACAGGCCAAACGACCATAAAAACAATCGATGGGGGATTATAGGGGGATTTATTAAGTACGTAGTACCATGGACCGATAGATCTATGGGTCCAATAGCTAGCCCCTAAACAGAGCGAATAGACTAAAAATATGGATAAGAACCCTTCTTTAGTGAACAATTTTTTAATCGTTTTCATGAACTCTTAATGGGTTAAAAGGCTGAATTTTCCTGTTTCATATCATAAAAGGTATTTTTAAAAAATCTTAATCTATAGGCCTTTTAATTCAAAATTAATATTAAGCGTAAGTCGCTTATTATGACTAATTTAAAGCATTAAAAGTGGTTTTATTTATTATATTAAAACGCTCAAAATGGTATAATATTATTAAATTAAATAAGTATTATTATGGAACAAACAAATAAAGTGCCTTTTTTTAAATTGTTAATAGCAAGAGGGGTGAACTACGCCTTCTGGTTGCTTATTTTGACATTAATTGAAGATCAGACAAGCCTCTATCTATCATCGGTTTTATTATGGGCTTTAGCTCCAATCATGATGGTGGTTTTTGGGACTTTGTGCGCTCGATATTTAAAAACTACGCTTGGCTTTAAACTTTTACGTATTGAATTAGAGCCTCCAGTCGATTGGAAAAGTGCTTTTTTAGCAGCTCTTCCTTGGACAAAACCTGATAATCTAAGACTAAAAGATAGTATTCCTTTATGGCGCTATGGAGTGGCCTTGCTTATTGGAGCTTCGGCTTTATTTTTACAATTTAACGACCCGGTTTATGGCTTTTCTTCAAAAAGCTCTATGAACAATACTTCATGGATCCAATATACCCATGATGAGAAAGGATTTTCTGTTTATTTTCCCGATGAGCCTAATGAGGTTGAAAAACCGTTAACTCCAACAGGGGACAGTGGTCTCAATTATACCGAAATGTCTGCTAAAGAGAAAAAGAAGACCTATTCTTTAAGCTATTTAAAAATGCCCAAAAAGTGGGGATTAGCCGGGGACAATACGATTTTAAAGGTCTCTTTAGATCTTATTGTTAAAAATACAGCTGGAGCTGTTCTAGTTGAGCGTAAAATGACCGATTACCAAGGGCATAAGGCCATTGATTATACCTTGATGTCTAATGGTAAAGAAATTTCTGGACGGCTACTGATTCATCAAAACATCCTTTATAAGCTCAATATAGAGTCTCCAAAGGGATCTTCAAATAAAGAAGCCAAAGAGGCTTTTTTAGCGTCTTTTTCTATAAAATAAACCTGTTTATTTTTATTTCAAATATACTCATAATCCACCCAATTTTTTAATTGGATAATTATGAACCCTCTAAATCAAAATATAATTAATGAGCTCGTTCAAGGTTCTTCGTGGACAGGCTTAAATCTTTTAGCCGATGTAGCTACATCAGCACCGCAGTTAGTTTTTTCATCAACTATAACAGGTGTTAAAAGAGCAAGACCTGAAGAACTTAGCGTTGAAAAGCCAATAACTAAAAATGTTACTTTCCAAGTTTATGTGGATGCACGGATTATCTTTAATGAGGGTTTTAAAACCTCTCCATTTTTGGGTGTTAGATATCCCACAAATTTTGAAGATAGGGCTTTTACTAAACAGGAATTAAAAAGTAGCCAAAAGCTATGCATTACTAGAAGACCTGGATCGGGATATATTTGGCCAACCAATGATGATGGGGCTTTAGATTTTATTTTTTGGATGAGGGGATGTGTTTTATCACAAAAGCTTTTAAGTTTAAAAGTGAGCGTTGCTGATCTTTTAGAACGTTTTTGTTCTATTCCTGAAGAAATGTTAAAACCAGGATGTGTAGAATTTAGTTTTACTCAGGTAGAAAATGCCCTCTGTAATTCTTTTTTCAGCCATCTCTTTAATCCTCAATTTGATCTTCTGCTTAATCAATTGAGATCTCCAGAGCCCCCTCATGTAGATCCAGAAACCCGAAACACTTTAAGATTTTATTCCACATTAATAAGAAAAGCTCCTTTGTTTTTTTCCTCTATTGTTGTTGATGAATTAAGAGCTTTAATACCTGAAGAGGATGCTGGATTAAATACTTTTGTTAGCAGGGTATTAATTCGATTGGAAAAAGAATCATCAAAAAAAGAGATGATCGATAGGGATACATTTGAGGCTCTAATTTCACATCGAGGGAAAGTTTTTGACGAGGCAGGGGCTCCTAATCTTTTATGTATCTCAGAGGATGTTAAACAAGCCCCCGAGTTTTCTAAATTATTAGAAAGTCTTTTTTCAAAATCTTGGAAAGAGGGTGAATTAAAAGAAATTACACCTAAGAAACTTATAAAAGAAGAACTAGATTATATTAAAAAAGTTATAGAAGAGTTTTTCTTAAACCCAGAAATTAAGTACTTTTTTTACCTTACCTATAACTTAATTTAAATCTCATCGTTAAGGATCTTTTCTCGGATCCTTTCCATAGTTTTACCCATAAAATACAAGTTATGAAGGCTCATAAGAGTATAGAGGGTTAATTCTTTAGCTTTTAATAAATGGTGTAGATAAGCCCTTGTGTAATGCTGGCAGGTATGACAAAGGCACCCAGCATCAAGAGGCCTTGGATCATCTTTATAGATGCCCTGATCGATTGTAATCGCCCCATTTTGGGTTAAAGCCATACCATGACGGGCTGCTTTAGTTGGGTAGGCGCTGTCAAAGGTATCAAGGCCAAGGGGGACTGCCATATCTAAAGAGGCAAGATCTCCAATACCTAGTAAATGGCGCGGTTTTTTAGGGTCTAATGCAGGAATGGTGTAATCAAGCATTGTTTCCATTTCTTCCCGTGTCTTTCCTAAGCTTCCGCCAATGGCAAATCCATCAAAAGGAAGCGCTGATAGGGTTTGGCAACTTAAGAGTCTATAGGCTTTATGAATACCCCCATGAATGACAGCATACATAGCTTGCTTTTGGGGATTTTTTAAGTGAGCATCCATGGATCTTTTTTCCCATCGGTGGGTCCTTTCTAAGGAGCGTTTCAACGCCTCTTCACCCATGTGATAGGGGGGGAGTTCATCAAAAGGTATAATGATATCGGCCCCTAGCATTTTTTGGGCTTCAACTGATTTTTCAGGGGTTAATAGGAGTTTTGATCCATCTCGATAAGATCGAAATAAAACACCCTCTTCAGAAATCTTTAAAACCGATCCATCGTTTTTCTTTTTCCCCTTACTTTTAAGCTCAGAGGTAACCCCCCCGTAGCTTAAACTAAAAACCTGAAATCCACCCGAATCGGTTATAAGGGGTTTTTTTCGATTCATGAAAGAGTGAAGACCTCCCATTTTTTGGATCGTTTCAGCTCCAGGCTGTAGCATCAAATGGTAGGTATTACAAAACATTAAATCGATAGGAAGCTGTTCCATTAAAACCGAATCAAGACCTTTAATGGTGGCATTGGTACCAACCGCTACAAATCCTGGGGTTTCAATAATTCCATGAGGCGTGTGGATACGACCCACCCGTGCATTAGATTTTTTTGAGGTATGAATAACTTCAAAATAAAAATAAGGTTTTACGCCGTCTTGGGTCGCACTAGAAGGGGTTGTAGGATCAGATAGGTTAAAAGGCATAAAGCTTTGATACAAAAACTAAAGGTAATAATATGAAAAAGGTTCTCTACTATCCCATAAAGGGCCAAAAAAGAAAAGATGAAGGTATCAAGGGCCTGAGTTGCAAGGGTAGAAATAAGAGTTCGCTTTGCAAATGACATACTGGTAAAGCTTTTCTTTAAAAACGCAAAAAAGAGAACATCAGTTCGTGAAGCTATAAAATAGGCAGTTAAAGAGCTCAAGGCGATACGAGGGGCTTGTGATAAAATATAATTATAATGCACTTGTGAGGTGTCGGCTGAATGCGGAGTTAAACCTACATGTAGCATTGAGGCTAAAGTTACAAAAAATAAAGATCCAAATGTTATAAGGCCAAGCTTCTTAGAAGCTTCTTTTCCAAAAAATTCTTGATATAGAGCAAGTCCTAGCATACTTCCGATGATAAAACTATCCGACGCTGTTACTGAAAGTCCAAATAGATTTATTTGCTTTAATACAAAGAGGTTAGCTAAAACAGCTTCAAGGATAACAAAGGCTGCAAGCGCTACTTGACCGATCTTAAAAACAACTCTTAGAGCGATTAATTGCAGGATAATTTGTAACAAAAATATTGAAATATTCATTTTTTTACTGGAAAATGTTTATATTATAATAATAAAAAAAACCAATAAGGTAAATAATGTCTTTTAACGACTGGATCCAATTCGTCATCTCCCTGTTTGTCATCTGCTCTCCTTTTACTGCGATTCCTGTTCTCATAGCCCTGACCCCCCACGCCACTAAAGAGCAAAGAAAATTAACCGGATTAAAGGTGGGTGTAGCTTGTGGTTTAGTCCTTATTATTACAACCTGGTTTGGAGGCGCTTTTTTATCGTTTCTTCAAATTAAGGTAGCCTCATTTCAGGTTACAGGCGGCTTAATCATCCTCCTTTTAGGGATGTCCATGCTATCTAGTAATGGGGTGGCTCCTAATAAAGAGCTCAACGATGATTCCTCAGCTATTGTTATTGTTCCTATGGCTATTCCCTTATTAGCAGGACCTGGGGCTATTAGTACTGTTATTGTAACAGCTGTTCAGCATCCTTCAGTTTTTGAGCGTATTCAATTATCATTAGCCGCTCTTGTTCTGGGTATTATTATTGGGGGACTCCTTTATTTTTCAACTCGCATTGAAAAGCTATTAGGTTTGAAAGGTCTTAATGTGGTGACAAAACTGGGTGGGCTTGTTTTAGCAGCTATTGCTGTTGAAACCATGTCTAGAGGGATAGCTGCCTTATTGACTTGCTATAATGTCTAATAAATAGTCTTTTAATTCAGGGTCGTTTTTTTCTATCCATTTTTTTAGGACGTTTAGAGAATTCTCTAACGTCTGATTCTTAGAATTTGGACAAACGGCCCCCATATCTATTAAAAAAGGGGCATTGTTACTCCACCCTATATTTTTTGAAATAGTATTATCCCAAATGGCAAGACCTTTTGAATCGAGATTTTTATAAAAATCAATAAGCTTGAGTAACATCTGTTTTCTTTCAGGTGCACTGGAGGTCTTAAAATAGACGGTTTTAAATAGATCTACCTTTTTTTGAATCACAAAACAGATGTTATTCAGATTTAAATCATGCAAACGGCCACAAGGATCCCTTAAAGAGATCCGGGGTGTCTTTTTTTGATCTTTAGGTAAATGAAAGAAGTGAAGTCCTGAGAGCTCTTTAATGTTCTCAGCTTGAATTTTTAAGCTTTGCCAAAATCTTTCATAGCTACCTAACCTTTTTTTAAAACAGTAACCTATGTAGGGAACACCGGTTAAAAAGCTTAAGAAGTTGTAGGGATATAAACGGTGCTTCTTGAAAACTTTAAGAACCCACTTATCATCTTCTGAACTAAAAGCTAAACATTCCCCACCTGCATCTAAGAAATTAAACTTTTGTTTAAAAATAGAGTCCATATCTTGGGGATTAGAGAACTCAAGATTAAAATTAGTAGGGGGTTTTAGGGTGAAATTTTGATAAATAAATCCACGATTTTTAGTATTAATAAAATAAGTTGTAAAAGTTATAGATCCTAAAAATAACAGGGATAGCGTTGTTTTTTTTAAGATTTTATTCATGGCTTAAGG
>CAIPRZ010000095.1 GCA_903867585.1 uncultured Chlamydiae bacterium | reverse complement strand
GGCTATTTAAGAGCTTTTTGAACATTATGAAACCCTACGAACCTATTAAGACCCATTCATACACAAATAAAGGTTCCTAATTCAAATAAAATCCCCCCAATCTGTTTTTTTTGCTTTTTTAAAAAGTTCTTTTTCCTTTTTCAAGATCTCTTTTTTTTCTATCTGCCCAGAAAAACTGCAAACCTCTAATTCCACTTTATAGGGATAGACATCAGGTTTTTTGATCACAACACCCCGATGGTTTTCATAAAGAGTTCGGGATAAGAAAAGATAAGAGAATTTTTCATCTTCATACCCCATAGAACCGCCTTTAATATCTTTTAATAATTTATTTCTTTGCACTCGAACATAAAAATGGCACCAATCCGGATGAACAAGCGGGCAAGATTTAGCGTGGGGACAAGGAGCAAGTATATGCCAATTAGAAGCCATAGCTTTATTTCGTAAATTCATAAGTCTTGAGTAACCATCAGGGGTTCCAGGTTCAATAAGAAGAATGAATTCGTGTTGGTTTAAGAGATGATTAAAAAAATGTTCCTGTTGCGGAAGCTCATTTAATAAATAAGACACTATGGCTAAGGTAGCTTTTTGAAGACCTTCTTTATTCACATCATGCTGTTTAAAAGTTCCTTTAAGATTTAAAGATTCATTTAGCGCCTCTGCGGCATTCAGCATCGGTTTTTTAGCTTCTAATCCTAAATAAGAAAATCTTTTAGATTCAAATAAATGATCAAGAGCTAAGAGCGCTGTCCCAGGACCTGATCCGTAATCCAATACAGAAAAATGCTCAGGTAAATAGAGGCTGATTTGTCTTAGCAAATGAGTTAAAACAGACCAAGTTACAGGAAGACGTCCAACAAGATAGGCTTCAACATCTTCTTTTGAGGAACCCAACTCAGAATTATTTAGAGTGCGATAGCCTTGAGAGAGTTTTTTAAATGAATCGCTTAAACTTTTAAGTGATTTATTTGAGACGTAATTTTCAATGGCATTTAGATAAATATCGGGAAACATAGAATAAAACCCCCGGCAAGGATTATACCGGAAGTTTTATTAAAAAATTAAGATTCCTCTGAAACCGTCTCTTCTTGAGAAATTTCAGTTTCGTTTTCGCCTTGTGCTTCTTCTAAAACAAGTTTTTTTACAACAGCAGCTTCTTTTGCTACTTCTACAGTTTCTTCAGCGAAACCAATAGTTGTCATTAATAGTGAAAAAATAAATAGAAATTTCATATAGCCTCTAGTTAAAATTAATTTTATTATATAAATAATCAAAATTAAAATAAGTTTATTTTAATTTTTAAGATAATGTATAATACCCTAGATCATTAGGGTTTTTATGTACCAACACTATTTAATATTATTTGCTGAAATTACACGCAATAAAAAAGCTAAATTTTGGCACGATGAGGAAGAATTTATTGTTGAAAGCCCTAAAAATGGGGTTTGGCTACTATCAATAAATTTGATGACTTTTCAGGGTAAAATTCCTTCCAAAGTGGCTGAATGCCTGTTTTCCTGTAATTTACAATCTTTTCAGACTTTAGGTCCTCAGCTCAAAATAGAAGATAATAAAATTCTTCTAAAGACGGCTGTAAAAACCCCTTCAGGCTTTATTGAATTCAAAAATTTATTTGAAAGATTAGCCTTTGAAGCTAAAGAATGGAGAGAGACCCTGCGCGAGCTAAGCCGGCAAAGCCCCTCAAAATGTTTCAATCAGAACTTACTTTTTGCCTACTGATCGGTTATAGAAATAGGCCAAAGCTGCTCCTGTTACAGATCCTGCAACAAATCCCCAAGCAAAAGCGATGATACTACCCATAAAAGAGGATTCCATCCCTGGGTATGAGCTTTTAAGTACTTCTACCATGCCAACTTGAAATCCCATGCTCGCTGATAGCGAAATGATCATTAGAAGAAAGCCCCACACTAAACCAAGAGCTCTTGAAAAAGCTTTAATATTAAGTTTCATAAAAATTACCTATTATATTGTCATTAACTTATAACTTTAATTTATATTAAAAGTTATTAAAGTAAAGTATTATTTTTAATAATAAAAATTCTAAGGATATAATTTCATTCCTAGGAGTTCTTAATTCTATTATTTTTTACCTCAGATCTTTTAGACTTTGATTTAAGTCTTTTCACACACAACAGATCTATTTTATGGCCGATCTTTTAACAGCCCTTGTCACCCCTTTTACTCAAGAAAAAACCCTAGATTTCTCCTCTTTAAACGCCCTTTTAGACCACCAAATAAAATCTGAGGTGTCAGGCCTTGTTGTCTTGGGAACAACAGGGGAGGCTGAACTCATGAACTTTCAAGAAAAAATTCACCTATTAGATTATGTATTTAGCTATATTAATGACCAGCTTCCAATCACAGTAGGGTGTGGGAAAAGTTCAACCATCGAGATGCTACAATTTATTGACGCTTGCTCCAAGTACCCCATCAAGCAATTTATGGTTGTAACACCACCTTATATAAGGCCTTCAGCGCAAGGTCTTTACGCTCATTATAAAGCCTTAAGCCAAGAAAAAATCCCTTTTATTGTTTATCTTCATCCAGGGCGAACAGGTTGCCAGCCCAGTCTTAATGTATTAGAAGACATCCTGAATTTACCCCACTGTTTAGGGCTGAAAGATGCCAGCGGCGGCTGTCAGGTGATGCTGAAACTTGCCCCTAAATACAAGATTTATTCTGGAGATGATGCTTTGTTATTACCACACCTAAGTTTAGGGGCTCAAGGGGTGATCTCGGTCGCTTCCAATTTGATTCCAGAAGCTGTAAAAAAGATCCTTGATCTATTTCCAATAGACCCCAAAAAAGCTCTAGGGATTTTTTCTCAAATACAAAGTCTTATCGAAGCTCTTTTTATAGACCCTAATCCTCAAGGGATTAAAGGGGCCCTTTCTTTATGCGGCGTTATATCTAACCACTTAAAACTTCCCTATTTACCCTCATCAGAAGAGGTTATTTCAGAAATAGAAAAGCACATTTGGGCGTTAGAGCCGAATTTAATCGGTTTAAGACCAAGCTCTATTAAAGCTTGATTGATGTTGGAATACATTTTTGATCCAAAAAACCCTCTATGAGCGGATAGGGGTGATGGGTGTACATAGTGTAAAAACTTTATTTTATGATGGGCTAAATCTTTGTACACGCTCAATAATTTTTCCGATTCCTTACCAAGACTGATAAAAATAAGAGGTTTTTTAAGATCTATAAGACTTTTTAGAACCGCTTCTAAAAATGCATCCCACCCCATGTCTTTATGGGATAAAGGTTCATCTTTAAAAACAGTGAGCGTCCGGTTGAGGAGCAAAACGCCTTGTTTTGCCCAAGATACAAGCTCACTGGAATCTAAAAACTCACCAAGATCAGACTCAAGTTCTTTAGCTAAATTTTTTAAACTCGGCGGCCATTTAATCAAATCTTTTACGCCAAAAGCAAGCCCACAAGCCTCACCGGCTCCATGATAAGGATCTTGGCCGAGTAGAACTACTTTAACCTCTTCTACGCTTGTTATAGCAAAAGCTCTAAAAACATCCCCTGAACTTGGGTAAATAATTTTCTCACCCTGAGTCAAAGCTTGATCCATTTTTAAAAAAAAATCGTTAGATAAACGGGGCTGAATAAGCTGTAACCAATCGGTTGCTAAATGAGGTAAATATTTATACATAATCTCTATTTTAGACTATTTTCTCACTAATTTAAACTGAATATTAATCCATTAAATTACCCCTTACCTTGACAGCATTTTATCTATGAAGCTATAGTTTTAAGGGTCCATAACTGAAATAAAGGCCATTATGAGTGATTTAAGTGAAAACAATCTTGTTCGCTTCAAAAACGTAACTCGTAAAAAAGAATCAATGTACGCCAATTTCAAAGTCACTGGTATCAGAGCGGGTGTAACGTTTTCAGCATCTATTGCTGTTGATATTGCTGCTGCTGAAGTTCATCCTGGCGACACTCTTGAAAAAATTATCGAATCATGCGCCAGAATTGGTGTCGATGAATTCCAAAAGGCCGACTTTCAATTTGAAGGTCTCGTACACATCTAATTTTATCTGGGTGTAGCGCAGCTTGGCTAGCGCGCTTGCATGGGGTGCAAGAGGTCGGAGGTTCGAATCCTCCCACTCAGATTTTTTTAAAAACACTCAAAATTTCGATTTCTTTAGAACCTGGAAAAAATTCATAACCTTTTATGAAATCAAGTATATAACCAGATTCTAAAAGCTGTTTTGCATCTCTTATAAAACTTTCATAACCACAAGAGATGTAAACTAAATTAGCGCCCTGTTTTAATTCCTGAAGCAAGTTCTTAATATCTGGATGAAGTCCTTTTCTTGGAGGATCAACAATCACGCAATCTGCATCTAAATGTTTTTGTAAAACCTCTTTGGCATCTTGCACATAAAAATTTGTCAAATCTAAATCGTTAGAAACACAAATATGTTTAAAACTTTCTAAAGAATAAGGATTACTTTCAGCAAATATAACTTTTTTAAATTTATCTCTTAAAATAACCCCAAAAAGACCCACGCCTGAATAAAGATCTAGGATTTTTTCACCACTTTGTAAATGTTTTTGGGTATCTTTTATAAGAGCTTCAAAAGCTAAAAGATTGGCCTGACAAAAGCTTCCAGGATGAAAAAAAATGCTTGTATTGCAGATTTTATAACAAAGATATTTATCTAAAAAAAGAGGCTTCCACTCATTTCCAAAAATGGTATTGGTAACATTTCTTTGATAATTGACCCAGATTGAAACAATAGGAATTTTAGCTTTTAACAAGGCTGTAAGCTCGTCAATATATTCAAGCTCCTTGTTCAAAACTAAAACCACCTGTAATGCCCCTTGATCGTTTACAAGGACCTGAACATACCGGAGGGTGCCTTGATGCTTCTTTTCATCATAGGGGGCTATTTTTAGGGTTCTTAGCCCCTCTTTCAAAACGTGTATGAATTGATTAATTAAAGGGTGATGAAGTAAGCATGATTCCATGTCGATGATTTCATGGGTCCCTGATTTAAAAATGCCTATCGATGGATTTTGATAAGTTCCCCTAGCGGCCAGTTTAGCTTTAAGCCGAAATCCATTGGGGTTTACTTTATGAAATGCAAATTCATTTTGAAAACCGAAACTTTTAAGAAATTTTTTGACACCATCTAAAGCTTCTTGATAATCTCCAGTGGCACAGCAAAGGTTTTTTTTAAAAAGAGGACAAGATGTGGGAAATTGTGTTGATAAGCTGTCCACGAGATGATCAAAACCCTATTTTGTTAACTTTTGTGAACACCCCGTGTCCTTTTTGAACTAGTTTTGAAAAGGGTGTGAACAAGAAATTGTCTCTCTAATATTAGCATACTTTTGAACATTTCCACACCGCCTAATAACTAATATCCCTATTTTATATAATGATATTAATTTAACTAGAAAAAGCCATAGCTACTGGAGTAGAATTAATCTATAAATTTTAAGCTCAGGGCAAAAAATTCATGAATAATGATTTCCAAGATTTTTTTGGTAAACCAGAAAGCACTCTTAAATCTTTATTTGATGAAGTTGAGTATCCTTGGCAAATGTTAGAAAAGCTTCCCGCTTTTTTAGAATCTCTCCCTTTGGGAACACTCCAAGGAGCCTTAGATCCTAAAGCGTCTGTAAACGATCCTTCAAAACTTTATTTGGGAAAAAACTCAGAAATTGGCCCCAATGTTCTGATTGAGGGAGCTGTTTACATAGGTAATAACGTTAAAATAAAACATGCAGCCTATCTGCGAGGTCCTCTTTTTATTGAAGATGGCTGTGTGATTGGACATGCTTCAGAAATAAAGCACTCCATTTTTTTTGCAGGCGCCACAGCAGCCCATTTCAATTACGTGGGCAACTCCGTTTTAGGAAAAGAGGTTCAGCTAGGAGCTGGGGCTACGTGTGCTAATTTACGTTTTGATAAAAAAAATATCATTATTCGCACCTTTTCCCACAGACTCCAAACCGAGCATAGAAAAATGGGAGCTTTCATTGGGCAAGGGGCCCAAGTAGGATGTCAGGCTGTTTTAAGCCCCGGTTGTATTATAGCCCAAGAGGCTCAAGTTCCCCCTTTGACTGGTGTTAAAGGTTTTTTTGAAAGGATAAAATAAAATTATGGTCGTGCAAGTTTTGAAAAAAATTAAAGATGAACAAGTCAGTGAAATGTCCCATTTCTTTTTTCATAAAGATAAAATAGAAAAAGACATTGCTCGAAGTATAGCCTCTCTTGGATCGAAGAACCCTTTGCGCGATGCCTGTGAATACGCTTTAACTAACGGTGGCAAGCGTTATAGACCTCTTATTGTCATGATGGTCTCTGAAGCTTTAGGTCACGGCCTAGACGTCTCAGAAGCGGCTTTAGCTTTAGAGTATTTCCACACAGCCTCTTTAATCGCCGATGATTTGCCTTGCATGGATAATGATGATGAAAGACGTAGTAAGCCAACGGTGCATAAAGTGTATGGCGAAACTATAGCTCTACTTTCAAGCTACGCGCTTATTACAGCGGCTTTTGAAAAAATTCATAAAGCTACTTTAGCGCTCCATCAAGCAGGATCTCCTTTTTCAGAAAATGCTAATCGTGCTGGGATGATTGCTTTAGAATCGGCTTCCTATTGCTCTGGAATCAAAGGGGCTACTGGGGGTCAGTATCTTGATTTATATCCACCAGCTGCCACTTTAGAGGCGGTAAAAGAAATCATCGAGAAAAAAACAGTGACTCTTTTTGAGGTTGCTTTTGTTTTTGGTTTTTGTTTTGGAGGTGGTGATCTTTCGCTTGTCGAAGATGTTGAGTTACTCGGTTATCATTTAGGTATGGCTTTTCAAATTGCTGATGATATTGATGATCTAATGCAAGATGATAAGCATCCTAAAAACCTCTCCATGGCTAAACTTGTCGGTGTAGAAAGATCTTTTACGTTATTTGAAGAGCATATGAGCCTTCTTATTGACAAGCTAAAAGGTTTAAAACTTTATACGCCCTCTTTTGCTAAAATGACGGATATGCTTTTAGCGTCTACAAGAGCCTTAAAAAAATAAAAGCTCCCCCTATAGAGGAGCTTTTATCATATTTTTTAAGTTTCTAAAAGTTCTGCTGGAGCTTCTTCAAGAGCAGGTGTTAACCCTTTTTCTTTAGTGTAGTCCATGATTTTCTTTTCGATTAGATCGGTAAGCTGAGGATTTTTCTTCAACTCATCACGAGCCTGTTCTCTTCCTTGGCCAAGACGGGTATTTTCGAAACTGAACCAGGTTCCTTTTTTATCAATAATACCACACTCAACTCCTACATCTAGAAGTGAGCCAATACGAGAAATACCTTCATTAAATAAAATGTCAAACTCAGCGACTCTAAATGGAGGGGCTAATTTGTTTTTAACAATTTTAACTTTAACACGGTTTCCAACTTCGGAATTATCAGCTCCTTTAATACCCCCGATACGGCGAATATCTAAACGTAAAGAGGCGTAGAATTTAAGGGCTTTTCCTCCTGTTGTCGTTTCTGGATTACCAAACATAACCCCGATTTTATCGCGGATTTGGTTGATGAAAATAGCGCAGGTATTGCTTCTTGCTAAAGCTGCTGTTAGTTTTCTTAAAGCCTGAGACATCATGCGCGCTTGAAGCCCCATGAATGAATCTCCCACTTCCCCTTCAAGTTCATTTTTAGGAACAAGAGCGGCTACTGAGTCGATAATAATCACATCAATAGCATTAGAGCGGATAAGAGTTTCAGCAATATTTAGAGCCTCTTCACCAGAATCGGGCTGGCAAATCATGAGCTCATCCAAATTAACCCCGATTTTTTTTGCATAACCTGGATCAAGAGCGTGTTCTGCATCAATATAGGCAGCTATTCCTCCTTGCTTTTGAGCATTAGCGACTACATGAAGTGCTAGGGTTGATTTACCTGATGATTCAGGTCCGTAAATTTCAACAACTCGCCCTCTAGGCACTCCTCCAATTCCGATCGCAGCATCAAGAGCAATAGCTCCTGTTGCAATCACACTGATTTCTCGGCTTTGTGAATGTTTACCAAGAGTCATAATCGATCCATCACCAAATTGTTTTTGGATGTGAGAGACGGCTAATTCTAGAGCTTTTTTCTTAGCAGTATCTGGTGTCATAGGCACTCCTTCGTGTTGTCCTTTTGATATTATGTAGTTTTGTATAACTGACACTTCCCTGAAAAGGGAAAAATAAATTAAACCAGAGAAAAAGGACTATTATGTTTTTAGCTGGTGATATTGGAGGAACAAGATCCCGTTTTTATGCTATGGAGCAGGATCGGGTGGTTTTTGAACATATATATTCTTCAAAAGATTATTCCAACTTTATCGATATCGTTGAAAACTTTTTAAAAATTTCAGGTCTCACGTTTTCTTCTTGTGTCTTCGGAATAGCAGGTGTGGTAACTAATGGTCATTGTAAAACCACTAATCTTCCTTGGGAAGTCTCTATACACGATATCAATAAAGTTTTACGCATAGATCACGGTTTTCTCATTAATGATCTAGCCCTTTTAAGTTATGGACTTGTGGATTTAGAGCCTCAGATGCTGGAAATTTTTCAAACTGGCCATAAGAATGAGGGGCCGATGCTAGTGGTTTGTCCAGGGACGGGTCTTGGAGTAGCTTGTGTGCTACATACTCAAATACCTTTAGAAATTTTAGCTACTGAAGCCGGTCATGCTGATTTTCCACCGACAACTGAATTAGAATTAGAACTACTGAATTATTTTATAAATCGATTTAAACATGTTTCCATTGAGCGATTTGTTTCAGGCTCGGGTCTTTGTAATGTCTATCAATTTCTTTGTCATAAGCATAATAAACAGCCAAGCTTGATGACCTCAGAGGCTATCACAGAGGCGGCTTTACAACATTCTGATCCGTTAGCTTTAAAAACCTGTGAACTTTTTTTAAATATGCTTGGTTCTACTTTAGGTAATTTAGCTCTAAATTATATTCCGTATAAAGGGATTTATATGTGTGGGGCTCTCATGAGACATCTTTATCCACTCATTAATAAACAGGAATTCTTAAGCCGCTTTTCTAGTAAAGGGCGCTTTGAAAACTTGCTTAAAAAAATGCCTGTTTTGGTTGTTAAAGAGCAGCAATTAGCGGTCCGTGGAGCGCGCATGTTTTATAAAAATTTAAATAAGAGGCCCTAGTGAAAATTGCAGACCGTTTGAAATGGGGTCCTTTTGTTTCTGAAAGATCTTGGGGCACTATCCGAGAAGATATGGATAATGAGGAAGATCCTTGGCGTTGTTTTCCTTTTGAAAAAGCGCTGTATCGGGCTTATCGTTTTGGTGAAGATGCGATCGCAGGTCTTTGTGATCGTTACCAGCTTCTTGTCTTATCTCCTGTATTTTGGAACGGTCATGATTCGATCATTAAAGAACGTCTATATGGGGTTAATTCTTATGAAGGCAATCATGGCGAAGATGTAAAAGAAATTTACTTTCACCAAGAAGCCATGCCGGATCATTCTTATTTACGCTACATGTACCGCTATCCTCATAAAGCTTTTCCCTACAAGTCATTAAAAGAGACCAATGAATCCCGTTCTGGAAATGAGGGTGAATTTGAACTGATTGATACAGGTATTTTTGATAACAATGAATTTTTCGACATTTCTATTGAATATGCAAGGTTTAATGAAGATGATGTGGCTTTAAGGATTACTTGTGAAAATCAGGGGGATAAATCCGCGTCACTGCATGTTTTAGCCCAATTAGTTTTTAGAAATAGAGAGCTTGAGGAGCCTCAGGACTCTGCTGTCATCACTCAAGTAAAATCAGGAATATTAGAAGCTAGTGATGAAAATTTAGGTCCCTTGACAGGCATTTTATCTACCTATCAAATTGGTAAATATTACCTAATAGGCTCTGAAGATTCTACAACACTTCTTTGTGATAATAAAACTCGACCCAATGAAAAAGCTTCAGGATATAAAGACAGTTTTAATCGCTTTTTTATTGAAAAAGATAAACATGCGCTTGAAAAGAAAGAGGGTTCAAAGGGAGCTCTTCATTGTCACCTTAAAGAGATAGGTCCTAAAAAAAGTAAAGTCTTGCATTTTCTACTTTCACGAAAAAAAATAACTTTTTCATCTGAAAAAATAGATGAGATTATCGATGAGAAGAGAAAAGATTGTTTAGAATTTTACAAAAATTTAACCAAAGGCAAAGCCAGTGATTGGGAAAAGCAAATTCAAATTCGGGCTTTTTCAGGATTAATTTGGACACAAGCTATTTACTTATTTGATGTCGATTATTGGTTAAAAAGACGATTAGATATTCCCAATAAACCGGTAAAGAATTTGCACTGGCAACATCTTAATTCCAAAAGGATTATTATAATGCCCGATAAATGGGAATATCCTTGGTTTGCCTCCTGGGATACGGCTTTCCATGCGCTGGCGATTTTAAAATTAGATACAGCTATTGCTGAAGAACAACTGGGTCTTTTTCTCCTTGATCAATTTCAGCATCCAAACGGTCAAATTCCAGCTTATGAATGGGAATACAGTGATATTAATCCTCCTGTACAGGCTTACGCGCTTTGGCAAATTTACGAAAAAGGAAAAAATAGAGATTTTCTTGAAAAATGTTTTCATAAACTTTTGATCAATTTTGCCTGGTGGGTTAATCGAATTGATCCTGAAGGAAAAAACATTTTTGAAGGAGGTTTTTTAGGCTTAGACAACATCGCTTTATGGGATCGATCTGAAGCGATTTTACATGAGAGCGTTTTAAAACAGCCAGATAGCACTGGTTGGATGGCGATTTTTTGCTTAAATATGATGCGCATTGCTTTAGAACTAGCTTTTAATAATAAAGTCTACTCAGGCCTTGCCATTAAGTTTTTTGAGCACTATGTATACATTGCCCAAGCCTTAAGTGTCGCTAAAAGCCCTTTATGGGATTCTAAAGATGGCTTTTTTTATGATGTCCTCGATTCCAAAGAGCACGGTACGCTTCATTTAAAAGTCCGTTCTGTAGTTGGGATTTTACCTTTATGTGCGGTGGAATTTTTAGAGTTTGATCTGATAGATAAATTAGAAGATTTTAAGAAGGATTTTTATTGGTTTTTAGAAAACCGTAAAATTCAAACTGAAGGCATTATCCATAAACATAAAAAAGGCTTTTTATTAACAGCTCTTTCTAATGCGCAAATCAATTCTATTTTAAAATATTTGGCTGATCCCGATGAATTTCTAGGCTCTTTTGGTATGAGAGCGGTCTCTTATTACCATAAAGATCATCCCTATTCTTTTTTAGATCGCACATTGAGATATGAACCAAGAGAATCTTCAGAAAGAATTAAGGGAGGGAATTCTAATTGGAGGGGTCCTGTTTGGATGCCAATGAACTATTTAGTGATTAAAGCCCTTGATAAATTCAAACATGAAGATAACGATCGGCCCATTCCCCTTGGAGACCATTCGACAAGTGTCAAAAAATTAAAACAAGAAATTTGTACTAGAGTCATTTCCTTGTTTGAGCCCCTTCATGAAACCCCGATTTATTTGGGAGAAGATTTCCGTTACAAAAAAAATCCTTTATGGACTAGTGACTGTCTTTTTTATGAATATTTTGATCCAGATACCGGCAAAGGGTTAGGAGCCTCCCATCAAACAGGATGGACCGCTTTGGTTGCTGAGCTTATTGATTTAAAATATTTGAACTAAAAACTTATTTATTACTCTAGTGTAAATGCTTTATCAATTTTAATAATCCCTCTTTAAATATAATTAATAATTATTTAAACTATATTGAGCTTACGATTGCCTAAATAAATTAAATAGAGCCTTTTAATTTAAATGCTTGAGCATTTTTGGGAAATCACGATAGATTAACACCCTAAAAAAAACGTTATGGGGAATTAACCTCGATGGGTAAAAAGCCCTTAATTATTGTTGAGTCACCTGCAAAAATTAAAACACTGAAGAAGTTTTTAGGAGATCGCTACCACATAGAATCTTCTGTAGGACATATTCGGGATTTGCCCTCAAAAGGCTTAGGGATCGACATTGCCAATAATTTTGAGCCTACCTATGAGCCGATGAAAGATAAAGAGGCTGTTATCGCCAATCTTGTTAAATCGGCTAAAAATTCTTCCGTTGTCTATCTTGCTCCCGATCCAGACCGTGAAGGAGAGGCTATTGCTTGGCATATCGCTTGTCTCCTCCCTCATGGAACTCAATATAAAAGAGTCACTTTTAATGCGATTACTAAAGAAGCTGTATCAGAAGCTCTCTCCCATCCTAGAGACATAGATCTAGCCTTAGTGCATGCTCAACAAGCAAGACGACTATTAGATAGGCTTGTGGGTTATTCGATATCTCCGATTCTTATGCGTAGGGTCCAGGGTTCACGAGAAGGATTGTCAGCAGGAAGAGTGCAATCAGTGGCTCTTAAACTGGTTGTCGATAGAGAAAAATCAATCGAAGCTTTTATTCCTAAAGAATACTGGAATATCAGGGCTGAATTAGAAGCCCAGGGGAAAGTTTTTGTTGCTAATCTCTACTCAATCGACGAGAAAAGAGTGGATAAAGAGATTGAAGATGGCAAATTTTACATCAAAAACAAAAATGAAGCTGATGCCATTGTTGAGAGATTAAAAAATTCTTCCTATCAGGTATCAAATGTCGAGCAAAAAGAAAAAAGACGCTTTCCGGTCGCTCCCTTTATTACCTCGACTCTCCAGCAAGAAGCCAGCCGCCACTATGGTTATTCTGCCTCACGTACGATGAGTATAGCCCAAAGGCTTTATGAAGGTATTGATCTAGGACAAGATGGGCCAGAAGGTTTGATTACTTATATGAGGACCGATTCTGTCCGCATAGAACCCCAAGCCTTAGATTCGGCAAGAAAGTATGTTCTTGGCAAGTATGGTAAAGATTATCTACCCAAAGAGCCGGTACATTATAACGCTAAAAAAAATGCTCAAGATGCTCATGAAGCGATCCGTCCAACTAATACTGATTACGATCCTGAAAAAATCAAAGCGCATCTTAGCGATGAGGAATTTAAATTATATTTGCTTATTTGGCGCCGTTATTTAGCCTCGCAAATGAATCCAGCTATCTATGACACCTTAACGTGCGACATTCAGGCTTCAGAAAACCTGATGCTAAGAGCGACAGGTTCTGTCATAAAATTTGATGGTTTTTTAGCTGTCTACGAAGAAAAAACCGATGAAGCTAAAGAAGAAGAGATGAGATTGCCCCCTTTAAAGGTTAAAGAGTCTTTAAGACTTGAAAAACCTTTAGCTGATCAGGTTTTTACACGCCCACCGCCCCGTTTTACAGAAGCTTCTTTAGTGAAAGAGCTTGAGAGATTGGGTATAGGACGTCCTTCTACTTACGCTTCGATTATGAATAAAATTCAAAGTCGAGACTATACTACTAAAGAGAAATCCACTTTAAAACCGACCGAACTTGGTCGAGTCATTGCCAAAATGCTAGAAGATAATTTTGGCGTTATCATGGATGTTCATTTTACAGTTAACATGGAAGATGCCCTTGAACATGTTGCTGACGACACCTATAGCTGGAGAACTCTTTTAAAAGATTTTTGGGTAGAGTTTGAGCCGATGGTTAAAGAGGCTGAAAAATCAGCCCATGTTCCAAAAGAAATGACCGATAAAATGTGTCCTTTATGCGGTAAGCCTCTTCAAAAAGTCTGGTCTAAAAACAAATATTTCTATGGATGTTCTGACTATCCGACGTGCTCTTTTACAGCTTCAATTCAAGGTCTTGAGTTTAAAAAAGAGGAATATAACCCTCAATTTGATTGGGACCAAGTATGTCCTAAATGCCAAGCTCCAACAGTTATTAGACAAGGAAAATTTGGTGTCTTTTTGGGCTGCTCAAAATACCCTGAATGTAACGGTATTATTAATGTTCCAAGAAAAGAGGATCAGATTTTAGGAGATTTACCAGCCTGTCCTGCGATGGGTTGTGATGGTAAACTAACGCAAAGACGGTCTAGATTTGGGAAAGTGTTTTTTTCCTGTTCTAATTACCCCGATTGTGACGTCATTGTTAATGATTTATCCCAATTAGAAGAAAAATATAGCTCTCATCCTAAAACACCTTATGTAAAAAAATCCCGCTTCGGCAAGGGTAAAGTGGCAAAAACCGCTAAAACTGCAAAAACCGCTAAAACTACTAAGTCGTCTAAAACTACTAAAGCCAAAGCCCCTAAAGCTAAAAAAACAGTTAAGCAAAAAGAGTATACCTTATCTAGTGGGCTTTCTAATCTTCTTGGTAAAACTCATTTATCTAGAACAGAAGCTACAAAAGAAATTTGGGATTACATCAAGAAACAAGATTTACAAAATCCCAAAGACAAAAGAGAAATTATTCCTGATGACAAACTCTCTTTAGCCCTCAATCAGAAAAAACCATTCAACATGATGAAACTTGCTGGTCTTTTATCCAAACAGCTTTCTGATGAATGATTGATATCAAACCCACTTTAGAAAAATTAGGTCTCAATGAGCCCCCATGTCCTATTTATTGGACAAACAAGAATCTCCATTTTTGGGAATTAGGAGCTTTTTTTGATGATGGAACTAAGCAATGGATCGAATTAAATCCCAAAAACCATTTCTTTTTTTTAGGATATAACCATCAAAAAGTTCTTGAACACGAACTGATTCACGCTTTAAGAGCCTCCTATAAAGATTCTATCTGGGAAGAGCTTTTAGCTTATCAGGTTTCTAAATATGGATATCAAAGGTTTTTAGGCCCTTTTTTATCGCAAAAATTAGTATCAATTTTACTTCTTATAACTCCTTTTGTTATCCGATGGGATATCAAATTTTTTGCCCTTCTTTGGGCCTTTTTAGGGATGAAATATCTAAGACAGTATCTTTCATTTAAAACCGCTTTAAATCATTTTCAAAAAGAGGGCTTTTCTAAACAAGCCTCTTGGCTAAAGCTTGTCCATTTAAGCCCAGAGGACCTGGGAAAATTAAGTACAAAAAAAGAGCTTTTGTAAAATCCTTTTACACCATGGATCTCATTAAAAATTTGTTTAATCCTAATTGGCAAAGGATTAAACTTTTTTTAAAAAAATCGATTGAGCCTCATGTTAGAAATAAATGCATCGCATCGATCTATTAGCCCGCCTTCACCAAAGATCATTGAAAAATCACCTATAAAATCGTGTTTGTGCTCACGAGCGAGAAGAATTTTTAGCCTTGTTTTAACCAAAAAACAATCTATAAAAGGGACGCCTATACAACATGCATCCCTTTTAGATGCTGTAGAAGCTAGGCCCCAAAGATTTCGCGCCCTTGTTGAGGCTGGCGAATTTATTCGCTTAGGAGCGATCCGATTGAGTTATGCTGTATATGGGACCTTTAATAAACTTGGGGATTCTTTTGCGGATATATTTTGTTTAAAAGCTTTAGTAAAATTTTTTCAAGAAACTAGTTCTTTATCCCTATTACAAGGGGCCTCGCCTTATTTAATTGTTGGAGGGAGTGAGTATTTGATTTGGCGTTATGCACAAGATTTCCAGCAATTAGATCGAAGTAAAACGATTACAGCTTTTTTGATTTTTGGATTTTTTATGTCTTATAAAATTTCAGAACAGCCACGTAATCAAAACCCTTTTTTACAGGTTTTACATCAGGCAGCCTCGATTTGGTCTATTTATAATTTGCATGTTCAAACCTATAAATCAAGCCATCAAATGGCAGATAACTATTTATCCATGCAGGTTCAGGAGGGATTGATTGTAGAAGACACTAAAGACAGTCTTACTCTTTTAACAGGTCTTATCACAACGATGGTGATACTACCAAAGCTTATGCTAATAGCAGCTTGTGCCATCAATAAACAAAACCAAAAACAGGACCGTTTAGAAGGTCGAGGCAGTCAAAATTCACAAACAGCTCCCATAGCAAACGGCCTAACACAAGAAGTCAATCTTGCCATGCTGTTTTATGAGCATTTTACTAGTCAACTTTTTGAACCCTCCAGACTTTATCAGTATTTTATTGTCAGTTTAAATGTATTAAAAGATGTCGATATTATTGACCCTCTTAATCCCAATCCTCCTGCAAACAATGGCTGGTCAAGAATTGTTAAAAGAACCCGAAATGTGTGGTTATTAGTCGCTGACAGTTTTTTAAAAGCTCGTAATTATTTAACCCACAACTTGTCTTTAATCCATAATGATACCCAGATCAATTTAAAAACTTATACCGTCATTAGGGATGGGTTAATCATAAAAAACATTTGCCGCTTTGAACTGATGGTGGGTGATTTAGTCTCTGTTGAACAGGCCATTAATGTGGTAGATGATTCAGCTAAGGGAAGTTTTCGTAATATCGCCAGTTTATCAGGCTACCTTGTTCAGCTTGATAACCTCGATAATTTAAAAAAGGTGGCTGTGAGCCTTGTCGAATTAAATGGGGAAAATAGGCCACTTATACTTTGTCCTCTTAAAGAGGGCAAAAAAAAATCAAGCTGTATTCCAGTAGATCTTTTAACAGTTCCAATAACAGCTGGCATTTTACCAGGAACCGAGTTTTTATCTTTTGATAATGAGCATTCTGAGGCTAGTTCTGAGGGGCTCTATTTGCAAATAGCTGCTGTTTC
>CAIPRZ010000094.1 GCA_903867585.1 uncultured Chlamydiae bacterium | reverse complement strand
GCATTCCTATTACAACTCATTTTATTTAGAAAATGGTCTTCAAAATATGAAGAAACTATGAAAATGTTTCGAAAGCCTATCGTATTTAGCGTATGGGTCGTAGCGTTATCTTATGTTACCGAAGAGTCCTTGCAATTTTTTAATTACTCAGCGCACGAAGTTTTTTTAAATTCAACCAAGACCTGCTTATTGATATCAGCATTCGCTGTTGGGATTCATAAATACAAATCCCATTTTCTAAAACAGTACATGAAGAAAAATCCTTTAAATCAGGATGCTAACGTCATCAATGGCATAGACAAGCTACTTGGTATTTCGATTATTTTAATCGCCTCCTTGCTTATTCTTGATGCATTAGGATTTAAATCAGGGCCACTGCTTGCCTTTGGGGGGGTAGGTGCAGCTGCACTCGGCTTTGCGGCTAAAGATGTTATTTCTAACTTTTTCGGTGGATTTATGCTTGTCATATCAAGGCCATTTAACCTTGGGGATTTTATTCTCATTCCTGAGAGAAAAGTTGAAGCTCACGTGATTCATGTAGGATGGTACATGACAACTCTTAAAGATAAATCTAAAAGATTTATCTATTTACCAAATTCGGCATTCGTAAGTGCCTATATCATTAATTCTACAAGACGAACTCATCGACGAATTGAATCATCGCTTATGATAAAGGCTGCAGATAAATCTAAAGCCTCTCATGCTCTTAATCTTATTCGGGAGCATTTGGATAATTATCCTGGCCTAGATCGCAGTTTAAATCCCTATGCTAGCCTAGAGTCTTGTGAATATGGGGTATTTGTTATAAAAATTTCTGCATTTACAGAAATTAAAGACGAAAGAGAGTTTCATGAGTTTCAGGAAAAGTTGCTTCTGAATTTATGTGATATTATTCAAACAGCAGGTCTTAAGCTTCAGGAATCACAATATATTATGAATGCTTCACATTAAGTAGTTTTTAAGATTTTTTGGCTTCGTTCATACTGACGAGTTCAAAAAAAGCTAGGCATCCAAAGACTACAAAAAGAACATATAAAGAGGCTGAAAATTGCTTCCCTAAAGTTAAGGCTGATAATACAAGAAATTGCATGGCAGTAGAGATTTTTCCCCAACGGATAGCTTTAAATTTAAAAGAGCTCCATTTGTTACGCATCGCTAAATAGGCAGCAAAAGCGCAAAGGGAGAAGTCTCTTGAAAGCATGGCCATGGCCTCATATAAAGAGATTTGATGCTCCATAAATAAAACAATCAAGACCGTAGAGACAAAAAATTTATCCATAATCGGATCTAGTATCGCGCCTGTAACGGAGGTGACGCCGTATTTCCTGGCTAGATATCCATCCATACTATCAGTAATCATAGCGAATAAAATAACTAATAATCGTACGTAAGTATTTTCATATATAAAAAGCACAGCTAAAGGAGCTCTTAATAAAGAAATAAAATTAGGTAGGGTCAATTGCATAGTTATTAATAGGTTACAATTCTTTAGGCCGGAATTCGACGCTTTTTATTTCGCTTATACCAAAACAGAATTATTATAGATAACCCAAGAATAGAAAAAATGACTAAATTGCATTTTTTGATGATTGGGATAAGGTCGTGGGCATTGGATAATAGTTTAAATAACCCAAGATAAAGGGTAAAAGACCAGATCAAGCAGCCAACAGCATCTCTTAATGCAAAGGATTTGAAGGGAATTTTAGAAAGCCCTGTTGCCATGAATAAGGCATTTCTGAACCCAAATGGGATAAAGCGACCGATGATAAAAGTGGCCCAGGAATATTTCTTATAATAGGAATTAATTTTTGCAAGTTTGGTTTGTGGGAATAATTTTTGAAAAAACTTCTTTTTTAATAGATAGTTTCCTAAAAATCGGCCTTGACCATAAGCAATGTAGGCAGCGCAAATTGAACCTAGAAATATGGCTAAATAAAGTTTCAGAAAAGCCCCTTTAAGAATGGTAGCAGCCAGTGTTGCGGCAATTAAGATCACAAGATCTGCGCTTATCGGAATGTTAAAGCCAGCTACAGCTAGAGCTAGAGCTATTGCATAGGGAGCTGCTTGAGGATGTGAATTAATAAAAGCTTTGATCCATTCAATCATAAAGGTCTAAACTTTAATTTCCTGATTTGTTGCAGCTTTTGTGATGTCTGCAGAGGTCGTTTCTTCTAAATCTTTAAATTGTCTTCCAAGAAGTTTAACAGCAAACATCCATGAGCCAACAGTTAATAAAAGGATTATTCCAACAAATGGGGTACTTTGGGAAACTGTTCCAAAAATAACTAAAAGGCTTTGGTGAATTAAAGAGCCGCCAGATTTGCCTAGACGAGAGCCTACTCCATCAATAGCTGCTTTACCTTTTTGTTTAGATTCGCTGCTTAATGGGACAAAAGCCATTTCTTTGGTCGCATCAAAGAATGTGTATTTGGAAGCTCTGGCAAAACAGTTTTGTAAAGAGCCAAAAAAGGCCGACATTCCAAGTGTTGAGGTGCTAAGTAAGGCTGCAAAAGTCTGTAGCCATGAATTTTTAAATAACAGGAATGAAAAGAAGCCGATTCCTGTAATAAGCAGAATAAATGGAGAAATCATGGCGCTGAAGGTCCAGCTACTTTTCCTTAATACGTTACCTGTAATAAATAACGAGGTGAGTGTTGAGATAATGCCTATGCTTGTTAAAACCTTGCCCATATAAGCGTTATAATCCTTAGGATCTGGGTAAAGATTGTGAAGCTGGTCTTTCCAAACCACTTCTACAAGATTAATGGATATATTATAGCACAATACGATTAGAGCCAGCAAAAGGAGGTATTTGGATTTGGCAAGATAGCTAAAGTTCTTCCTTAATCCCATCTTAACAGAAGGCTCTCTGGCTTCGCGTTCGGTCACATGAGGTGTGTTATAACCATGTCCTTTCTTGTGTATCCTTTTATAAAGGAGCATACAAACAATGCCAGAAATGACAATGAGGCCTACCATAAAGATCACAGACTGCCCCCAGGCATCTTGGCCAAAGGGTAGATGAGGATTGTAGGTATATTTAGAAATCCATGTAGCGGCCTGGCCAGATAAGATACTGGATAAATTAGCCCCTATACCAAGTAGACCGTAGAATCTTTTAGCATCTTTTACACCAGTTACATCATTGGCAAATCCCCAAAAAAGGACGGACATGACAATAGTGC
This sequence comes from uncultured Chlamydiae bacterium, assembly GCA_903867585.1. Taxonomy (GTDB): domain Bacteria; phylum Chlamydiota; class Chlamydiia; order Chlamydiales; family Rhabdochlamydiaceae; genus CAIPRZ01. Next base: position 6,819 of record CAIPRZ010000094.1, on the reverse strand, counting down.
TCCACATCTCTGACATCACATAAAAGGCTGTATAGGTCCAGTTTCTAAATACGGCTATAAGACCCTTAAAGCCTATTGGAAGCGAGGCTTGAAGTTTGTCGGCTAACTCGTTGGGGTGTAGGGATTCACGGAGTGGATATAATACAAAGCCAAAGATGATAAAAAAGAGAAGAAAGCCAGATATAATAATATAGAAGACGGTCTCTTTTTTAAATCGATTAATAAGCCGGGTAAATATGTAGGTAAATAGAAAAGCCATCGGTAAAATTGCCCATACCTTTAGAAAAGGGAGGGCCTCAGCACCAGATGAGCGGGCAGTTACAACAAGCGAATCTTTAGTAACTCTTAAGAGATTGTAGTTAAAGCATATTAAGAAAAAGATTACCAACATCGGCAAAAACTTACTAAGCTCATGACTGTGTATTGGCCATAAAAATGAGCGTAAACGACTGAAAGTCTGAGGTTTATCGGTCATAAATACCTGGTTTTAAGGTGATTTTAGCAAGGCAACAGAAAACGTAAGATGGGGGGGAGTTATTTCGAAAAAATATTTTCAAAGCTAAACTTTTGCAAGTCATAATTTAAAATTATTGTTGGCTATAATTATAGCCCTTTTTTCTATAAAAAGCAATGTTATTGAAATTTGATTATTTATTACTTTAAGGCTTCTATTCCGGGTAGAGTCCCTTTTTCAAGAAATTCGAGGCTAGCCCCTCCTCCTGTAGAAAGGTGTGAAAAGCTTTGTTTTAGTCCCTGTTTTTCAATGGCTGCCACAGAATCACCCCCCCCAACAACTGAATGGCATTTTAAAGAAGCTATAATTTTGGCAATGGCTGCGGTTCCTTGATCAAAAGGGGGGACTTCATACATGCCAAACGGGCCATTCCAAAATAGAGTTTTTACGGGTTTTAAAAGTTTTGACCATTCACTAATTGTGAGTTCTCCGATATCAAAGGCTTGATAATCGTTAGCTATTCCGGTTTTAGAGGTAAAGACTTTAAAAGGTTCATTAGACTTTATTTGCTTTTTACATTTCCAGTCTAAGGGTAAATAAATTTCTTTACCAAGGCTTTTGGTTAATTCAATGACTTTTCGGGCTTGTTCAATTTGTTCAGAATCTATGTCAATAGAGCCTGTGGAAATACCTTGAGCCCTCATAAAAGGAAAGGCCATGGCACCCCCAATAAATAGGCTGTCAGCTTTTGGTAAAAGGCTTTTAATAACGCCGATTTTTGTTGAAATTTTGGACCCCCCAAGAAGTAGATAAAAGGGAGATTCGGGTTTTAAAATAGATTTTAGCTGTTCAATTTCTTGCTCAAAAAGAAATCCTGCCCCTTTACTTTGCGGAAAATACTGGGTAATTTCGGTAATAGAGCTGTGGGCTCGATGAGAACATGCAAAAGCATCATCGATATAAAATTGGCCCAATGTTGCTAATTTTTTTGCAAAGGATCGATCAAGATTAGGATTTTCTTCAGCAGCTGTAAAGCGGAGGTTTTCAAGTAGTACTATTGACGGATAGCTAAGTTTTTCGATTTGAGTTTTTGCAGTATCAAGATCATTAATAAAATGGACAGGCCTCTTAATAATGGCTTCAATAGTTGGGATCAATTGCTTAAGTGAAAGTTTCGGATCGATCCCTTCTGGCCTACCAAGATGGCTTAGAAGAATTATTTTACATTTTTTTTTTAGTAAATAATCGATGGTAGGTAATGAGCTTCGAATTCGGGTATCGTCAATGATTTTACCATCAGGATTTAGGGGCAGATTAAAATCAACTCTTAGGACAACATCTTTGTGATTAAGAGGAAGATCCTGAATTCTTTTAGCCATTTAAGCCCCTTAAGGGTGTTTTAAAGTTCTGAAAAGGGATTTGCCAGTTGGTGGAATCGATGACCATCGTTTCTTTTCTTAAGTTCTGTCTTTATACTAAAGATAAGATCTTGGTCAAAGTCTTTCCCTAAAGCCCAGCGTAAATATTCTGTAGGAATATCGCTAAATGGTCTTCCCTTATGTTTACCAAGAGGCATAAGTTTTAGATGAATTGGTTTTTCAAGACGTTTAAAAATGGATTCTGTGGTTTTAAACGATTGGGATAAGTATTTAAATACATCAATATTCACAACCACATCATTCATCGCGCGGTGGGCCCCTTCATCAGCGATATTGAAATGTTTACGCAATTGTTCTAAAGAATTAGTAGGTGATTGGCCGTAGAGTCTTGCAAGTCTTAAAGTATCGATATAGCGGCAGGAGGTGAGCATGGTAGGGATGTCAAAGCGTTTGCATGCTTGAATAATAAAATCTAAATCGAGTTTGATTCCATGACCGATAATTACATGCCCTGCTAATTTTTTTAAAATATCAGGTAAAATCTCTTGAATTTTTGGTTTTCCCTCAACCATATCTTGAGTGATATTGTGAATTTCAATCGAATCTTGAGGTATCTGTTTTTCTGGATCTACAAGTGTTTCAAAGGATTCTACAAAGCCATCTAATGTAAATTTAACGATTGCGATTTCGATGATACGATCATTTACCGGATCTAAGCCTGTAGTCTCAAGATCAAAGCAAATAAAGGTGTCGGAGGTTATTTGGCCCATATACCCATCATTTTTTCTAGATTTTTACAATATTCAGATAGTTTAGTTGAAAAAGGTAAAATCACAAAGTGATTAATATAAACTTGTTTAATTTGTTCACTTAATGATTCGATATTTTTTTTAAGTTCAAATGATTTGATTTTATCTACTTTTGTAAATATTACAACTAACGGAGAAGAAAACTTTTTCAGATAATCAATCATGACTACATCTTCTTCTGATAAATCATGTCTTGAATCAATGAGTAAAAGAAAAGCTCTGAGCTTACTTCCATTTTCTTCAATAAATTGATCAATAAAATCAGACCAAGCCAGTCGCTTAGATTTGAATTTTGCAAATCCATAACCTGGAAGGTCAAAGATAGATATCTTATCGTCTATTTCATAATGATTAATTGTTTCAGTTTTACCTGGAGTGGAAGAGGTTTTAGCGATTTGTTTTCTTGTCAGGGAATTAATCAAAGACGATTTACCAACATTAGATCTGCCCATAAGAATAAATTCAGCATGGTCTAAATGCAAAATAGCTTCTTTATCAACATAAGCGCCTAAAAATTTGGCATTAGAAAAATTTATCTTAGTCATAAGAAATCTGAAATTTTCTCTGGTTATTAGTTAAAATCTCGATATCTATTACAAGACGATTTTTGGATTGAAATAAAGAGTTGTCCACCTGAGTTGGCCATTCAATAAAAATCGGTTCTTTAGTTTCAAGAATGTCGATAAAACCACGATCAATAAAGTCTTGTGTGTCTTTTAGCCTATACAAATCAAGATGATGAAGAGCGCAAGAAGCTTGATAGGTGTGATGAAGAGAATAGGTGGGACTTTGCACAAGATCAGGATTTAAACCAAAAAATTGACAAAAGCCTTTGATGAGTTGGGTTTTACCTGCACCGAGTAGACCGGATAGTAAGATGCAGGTATTAGGTTGAAGTTGTTCTGCAAGAACCAGGCCTAAATCAAAGGTTTCAGAAGGAGAGTTAGTTAATTTAACTTGATTGAACACTCTCGTCTTTTTCCTCTTCAAGCCAGCCATCAAGATAGCTGGAGAATGATTCATCTTTTGAAAGGGCTTCTACAAATGATGCAATCTTACCCTCTTCAAGATGTGTTTGAATGAATTTTAAGAAGTCCTCTTCAATTTGGAAGCGATTTTGATTAGGAACTTCTATAAAGCTTACAGGCTTTAAGTGGTTTTTAATGAAATCTTCAATAACAGCGTTTCTACTGTTGAAGAGTTTACCAGTAACCATGGATGAAAAAACGATCTTAGAAATAGCTTCTTTTCTTTTGCCGATATAATTTTTTATGACAGCAGGATCTTCAGAAACATAGAATCTTTTGACAGGTAATCCACCTACGCGCTCTTTGTTTTCAGGGCATTTAGAAACCCAGTCATAGATGGCATCTTGCGGATTAGGGTGAGTATTATCGCCAAAAACTTTACCAGTATAGGGGCAGATGTAGATTTTTTTAGTTTGTTCGTTAACGCTTGGCTGTCCGACTTGAATTTTGATCTCAGTTTCGCGCCATAGCTTGCCCTGTTTTTCTAGATGCTGGATCAGGTTGTCCTGACTCTGATAAATAGTTTTTTCTTTAGCAAAAAGGATTGGACTTACTTGGTATTTCCTTTCAATGAAATAGAGGTAGGCGGTTACAAGATCTGCTTTTTTATTTTTTTTCAAAAATTGGATTAAATCCTCTTTCAGGTTCTCTGAAATGACGAGCTTGCTCATTATTACCTCAAATTATTATTAGGAAAGTATAGAGTTGTATACAACATAGAGAATGTTAATAGCAAAACAGTTAAATCACAAGAAAAAAGATTTTAAGTAAATTTTTTAATACTACTATTTTGGGGTTTTTTATTGCTCTTTCTTCCCATTGTTGCTATAATTTTAGCATTTAAACCAAATATATTTTGGAGAAGATTTATGGCCAATTCCTCTACATCGTCCTTAATTGTGACTGAAATCCCTGTTGAAGGTTATGCGAAAGTGCTCCGATTCCAAAATCCAGATGTGGGTCTTGACGCTATAATCAGTATCCATGACCTAGCTCTAGGGCCTGCGCTTGGCGGTATCCGCATTCATCCCTATGCTAATTTTGATGCGGCTTTAAACGATGTTTTAAGACTTTCAAAAGGGATGACTTATAAATCAGCTCTTGCAGAATGTCGTACAGGTGGCGGGAAAAGTGTTGTTATAGCCGATCCTAAATCTCCAAATAAAGCCCAAATCCTAGAAGCCTATGCAGAGGCTATAAATTATTTAAAAGGTGACTATATTGCCGCTGAAGACGTCGGCTGCTCTCCTAAGGATATGGCAGTGCTTGCTAAGTTCACTCCTTATGTTGTTGGTCTTGAATTTGAAGGCAGTAGTGGTAACCCTTCTCCTTTTACTGCTTGGGGTACTTTTTTAGGTATACAAGCTCTTCTTAATAAAACCTATGGCTCAAAGGAAATTAGCGGCAGGACCATAGCTGTTCAAGGTCTTGGAAGTGTAGGAGCTAAACTTGTCGAATTTTTATTTTGGCATGGCGCAAAGCTTGTTTTAAGTGATATCGATGAAAATAAAGCTAAAGAGATCGCCGCTTTTTACGGGGCTGAGTTTGTTCCTTGTTCTGAAATTCTAAAGGTCCCTTGCGATGTTTTAGCCCCTTGTGCCATGGGAGGCATCCTTAATCCAGAATCTATCGTGGATTTAAGATGTCGTGCTATTGGTGGATGCGCTAATAATCAGTTATTAAAAGAGACCGATGGTGATGAGTTAAGACGTCTGGGTATTTTATATGCGCCCGATTTTGTTATTAATGCTGGTGGGTTAGTTAATGTTACTCAAGAGCTTGAATCCGTAGGTTATGATTCTAATGCTTCAAGAACTAAAGTAGCAAAAATTTATGATCAACTCATGCTGATTTTTGACATTGCTCAGCAGAATAACTGCTCTACAAATCGCGCAGCGATTTCTCTTGCTGAATATCGTATCAAATATGGTATTGGAAAACGTTTAGAGCCAGTACAATTTGCACTAGAAAAAAAATAATATGAATACACTTCAGTCCCAACTTATGGCTTCTTTTAGGGAAGCTATAAGAGGGAGTTATGGTGAGGACTATGTTGATTGCAATGAGATAGTCCTTGCTTCATCTCCTCAATTTGGTCATTACCAATTCAACGGGGCCATGAAACTGGCCAAAATTCTAAAGTTAAAGCCAAGAGATATCGCTCAAAAACTTCAAGTTGAAGTTGAAAAGTCGCATCCTTTCTTTTCGATGGAAATCGCTGGTGCTGGATTTATTAATATCCGATTTACTCCCACATTTTTATCGATGCAGATCGAAAAGATGTTAAAAACAAATCATTTTGGTTTAGATACCAATCATAAAAAGACAAAAGTTATTGTTGAATTCTCTTCGCCTAATATCGCTAAAGAGCTGCATGTGGGCCATTTAAGGTCTACTATCATCGGTGAATCTGTAGCGCGAGTATTTGAATATTTGGGTTATCAAGTTTTGCGCTTAAATCACTTAGGGGATTGGGGAACACAATTTGGAATGCTTATTCAGTATTTAAAAACGTATGAACCTAAAATTATAGATGGGTCTAAAAACGCTGATCTTACTGATTTAATGAATTGGTATAAAAAATCTAAAGCCTTTTTTGATACTGATGAAGAATTTAAAAAACAATCGCAGTTAAGGGTAGTAGCTCTTCAGAATGGGGATAAAGAAACTCTCAAAGTTTGGGATAAAATTGTACAAATTTCCAGTTTTGCCTATCACAAGATTTATAGCCTGCTAGGTGTTAAGCTTACAGATCGTGGGGAATCTTTTTATCAACCCTTTTTGCAAGATATGGTTGATCTATTCACAACTAAAGGACTTGTGACGATTTCCGATGGAGCTAAATGTGTTTTCATGGAGCCGTTTATTGGGCGTGAAAATGAACCTTTACCCTTAATGATTCAAAAATCTGACGGTGGATTTAATTATGACACCACAGATGTAGCTGCTATGTGGTATCGAATTTATCATGATGAAGCCAACAGAATCATTTGTATTACAGATGGCGGACAAAGTCTACACTTCAAAATGGTTGAAGAAGCCTGCCGAAGAGCTGGCTTTTTTGCTGATAAAAATACCCGCTTAGACGCGATTACTATTGTTGATTCTTTATTCTCTGAATTACTCGACCGAGTGTAAGTCATCTTATC
>CAIPRZ010000093.1 GCA_903867585.1 uncultured Chlamydiae bacterium | reverse complement strand
TTTTAAGACTCTTAAAATAAGGACTTCTCTATGGATTTTACTTTTGAGGTTAATCACATTTCACATCCAGCTAAGATGACTAATATTTATAGCTTAGCTCATTTAAATATTCCTAATTTTGATAGAATGCAATTATTTGTATTAGGTTTAGATCACCATAAAATAGATATCATTAAGCGCGTCTATCAGCTCTCCTTATTACATATTCAGTATCATGGCCAAAATTTATCTCCAGGAGATTTATCTCTTTTCCATTTCTCTTTTACAGGGCCCCGTAACATGCTGGAAAAGATTAGATCCGATCTTGGTATTAAAGGAAAAGATATAGAAGAAGAGATAGAAGATCCTGATGAAGAGGATTTATTACCGCTTAAGGAACTTGCAGGGCTAAATTTGGCAGATCATAGCCCTGAAGGGTCAGCTGGAGCTGGTTCAAAAGCGATGGAAGAGTAAAGTTTTATAATTGTTTAAGATCCCATTCGATTCTTTTTAGTGCGTTTAAAGTTTCATCATCAAATTTCTTTAAACGCTCTTCAATAAGAGTGATACTAGCCATAATGGTTGAATGGTCTCTTTCAAAAAAGTCTCCCATTTTTTTATAAGGCATATTGAGGTGTTTACGAATCAGATACATCGTAATTTGCCTCGGAAAGGCCAGGGGCCTAATTTGGCTAGGACCTTTGATTTCTTTTGTTTTAATATTAAAAAATTTTGCACACGCTGTAGTAATAATATCAGGGGTGAGCTCAATTTTTTGATTTTTCAAATCTTCTAGGGTTTCTTGCAGATGGTTGGCTGATTCATTTTTATCTAAATGGGATCTTAGCTGCATGGCATGAAGAGCTGTAGAAAGGGTCGAAGGATTTTCTGAAAAATCCCTAAGAAGGGTTTTTTCATGTTCCAAAGAGATATTGAGTCCGAGTCTATTTTTTATTGAATCGATAAGTTTTGGAAAATATTCCTTTTTTAAGGTTGGTAACTCAATAGATAATCCCCATTCAAAACGGGATATAAGACGAGGTTCTATATTTTTTAATAAACTTGCTGGATTATCAGAGGCTATAACGACCGCTTTTGAGCTCATTTGCAAACTATTAAAGGTGTGAAAGAACTCTTCTTGAGTGGCATTTTTACCCCCTAGTTGCTGAACATTATCAAAAAAGAGCATGTCGACTTCCCGATAGATCTTTCTAAATTCAGGCATTATAGAGTGTCTCATGGCGTTCACTACATGCTCGGAGAATTTATCCGCATCGACATAGAGGCATTTTAATCCAAGGCTTTTATAGAAGTTAAAAGCGGCCATTAAAAGATGGCTTTTACCTGAGCTTCTAGAGCCATAAATAAAAAAGGGGTTAAAATTTCGGATATTTTCTTGCAGATTTTTCATTAAAGAGACTGCAAATAAATTATCGCCATCTGTAACAAATTGATCAAAATCAAGAGTAGTATCTACTGGAAATTCAAATACGTAAGAAGATTTTTCAGAATATGGGGTTTTAGTGTTTTTAGGTCCTGTTAACTCGGTATGAACTTTAATTATATGATTATTGGCGTTTTTAAATTCACCAAGATGGGGTTTTATATGTTCGTTAAAGAAATTAAGGGCAAAGATATCTGAAAATTTTAAATAAAGATTTTGAGCGTCAAAGCGTTCAATATCATATTGGGTAGTCCAATTGGTATTGGTACTACCCAGTTTTTGCGGATCTAGATGGTTGAGAAATCGTTCCCAATCTTTCATTTTAGTTCTACTTGATGATCTCGATCTTAGGTCGATGTTTATGTCGGTTCATATACCATTGTTGTAATATACCCAGCAACATCGAGGATAACCAGTAAAGGTTTAGTCCAGATGGGAAGTTATAAAACATGAAAGTAAATACCACAGACATGATGTTACCCATCGCTTTTTGCTGTCTTTGTTGATCAGACATCGGAAGATCAGATCGTGGGGCATTCATTTGTTGCTGCAGAAACATAGCAGCCCCTAGAAGGATCGGCAATAGGTGGAAACTGGTACCAATAAAAGGTAGAGGATAAGACCAGCTAAATAAAATATCAGGCTCTGTTAGATTTTCGATCCAGCCAGGAATAAAGACAGCACCTCGTAAATCAAAGACCGATTTCAAAAGATCAAACATTCCAATTAAAAAAGGCAACTGGATTAAAAGAGGTAAGCAGCCAGAGAGGGGATTTACTCCTCTTTCTTTATATAGAGCTACCACTTCCATTTGAGCTCTTTTAGGATCTTTTTTGTATTTATCCTGAATTCTTTTGACCTCAGGGGCAATGACTTGCATTTTGGCTGTCGCTTTTATCGACCAGCTATTAAGTGGATAGAGCATGATTCTTAATGCCACAGTCAGAAGAATGATTGATAGACCCCAGCTTTTTGTGACAAAATAAAATGCTTGCATCAGCCAGAAAAGAATTTTGGAAAAAGGCTCAGAGATAAAGGTGAACCAGCCATGAAAACTCATCGCTTTTGTGTAGAAAGGATTATAGGAGTTTTTAGCAAAAGTTTTATCTAGTGATTTTAAAAGTGTATCTTCAAAAGGACCGGCAAAAAAGCGGAGCTTAGCTTGCCCTTCATGAACGCTTAAGGGAATAGAGGCTATGTATCCAGGATATTTTTTAGCTGGATAAAGATTATATTTTGTATCGATAAGAGATAAACGCGTTGGAACTTCAAGACCATCGATTTTTGATAAAGTGACACCACTTCTATAAAGATCATGGGGATTCATGATTATCCCTAAATAGCCGTTGCTATTAGATACCCATGTTGGAGTGACAGAAGTTAGGGTGTTAGTATCTTTAGGTAGAGATACTTTTTCTATCGAGTGGCCGTTATTTTTTCGTACAAGATATTTAAGATTAGGAGCGGGGCTTCCAGATGAGATTTCTACTTCAGGAATTCCTGAGAATATATAAAGTCCAGAAGGATCCCCTTGCACTTGGATGTTTAGGTCAAAACAGTAGGGAGCTTGTGGATCAAAACTGAAGGTTTTAGTAATGACTTTGCCGTCAAATTGTCCTTCTAATTGAATACTGTTAGCCGATAGCTTTTTTACTGCATAAGGGGCATCTGTACCTCTTCCATCACTGTAGCCAATAGCTGCTGTATAATAATTAGGAGAAATTGCATGGCCTTGTCTTTCAACAAGTGTTCTTCTAATAAGAGGATAGTAGCCCCCGTTGGAAGATTCTTTTTTTTCTAGCGTCCCTTTTAAGGAAGAATAGTAAGAAGGATAAAGGGGGAATTTTTGATTAGCTGGATCTTGCTCATTTAGCTTTTTATCAAATCCAATAGGAAGTACTAAGCTTGATTTATTACTATCTGAGGATAGAGGTAAATTGATTTCGCTTAATGAGCCCCCTTTTAAGGAGAAAACAAGCTGGGCAAAATCATTTTCAATCACATAAAATTTATCTTGAGTCGTTGCGGTGGCGTATTTTACGGGAGTTTGATCAGCGACTTTAGTTGTTTCTTGAGGGGCTTTTGATGGGAATATCCAATTGTTTAATGTGTAGAAAACAACAGACAATCCAACAACCATTATTAGAGATTTTTTATTCATTGCTTTTTTGATAGTATATTTTTTTTAAGAATGCCCTTATTGTCCCTTATCCTTAAGTTCTAAGCAAGTGGGTTTATTCAAGTAGCTATTGTTTTTTTTAGAAAAACAATTATAATTTTTTTTCAAAAAAAAGGGGATTATGAAAATAAACATTTCACTGTTTGATTGGAAAAATCCACCTATTACTTTTGAAAATATTCAATACACAAGTAATAAAATAAATGACTTTGTCCATAATTTTTTATTATTGTGGCCAAAAGCTCTTTTTATTGCCGTACCTTCCCTTATAAAAAATTGGCACCACATTAAAGAGGCTCACACCCTTTTTTCCCCTAAACTGCAAGAAACTCAACTTTTAATTTCTAATATTTTTGCCATATCTCCATTAGGCTTAGATTATTTGAAAAGCTATTCTAGAGTTTTAAATCGTTGGCTGGCAAATCTAAAAGAACTCGATGCTGAGAAAATAGAGCTTTTTTTTGTTCAAGAAGGTGATAGGATTCGACGTATTTCTACTTTTTTGAATCAAATTATCTCTACTCCTTGTGAGGATGGTATCGAAGAGGGAAAAGATATAATATCTGAGCTTGCAGTCTCATTGACGCTTATTGATGCCCTTATTGAAGACTTGTCTACCCGAAGTGGGGTGTTTTCTGGTGGTAAAGCAAGAGCTCCAGCCCATGTGCTTGCAGCTAAAGCTCAGTCGATTTCGGTAGTTGATCCCGCCTCACCTGAGTTTGAGGGTTCTACGGGTCCTAAAGTAAAAGAGGAAGATGCAGATATTTGCGATAAAGATCAAAAGATCCCTATACATAGAATAAGGAATCCTTTTGTCAAGCTTCATACAAGACCTCTGGTACATGGCTATTCTTCCCAAAGCAAACTTAAACCCTTTAGCATTCCTGGATTGAAATCCGATGATGATTTTTTAACTGACTTTAAATCCTTTAAAAAAGAATTTCCTAAAAATTTAAATGAAATAATATTAGAAATTTTAAATTTTATCGTAATTGATATTATTATCGGCATCCCAAAATTCATAATTTATGATTTACCGCTTGGACTTATAAAATTTCAGCAATCGCTTTCAGAACTTGTTCAAAGCTTACCTGATCAGGCTAGGCGTCTTGTTGAATTAAATGGTTATTTGGAACAGATGAACCAGATTCATTCAGAAGTAGAAAAACTCTCTGCGATGATTTCTGGTCTGTTTTCATCTGTAAATTTAGAAGACAAAATTAGCCCTTCGCATTGTTTTTCTGATCTTCATAAAATTATTGTGAGTTTTGACGAACTTATCCTTAGCTCTGAAACCTCTCAAATTTTGGATGTTACTTCTAAAATTAAAGCTCTTGTTTTCAAAGTCAACCCAATGCTTAAAAAGTTTCTAGATACTTTAAATGGAAGAAGCTTAGCCTCAATTATGACCCCAAACCCTTTTGGCAGGTTAGCAAGATCTAAAAGTAAAAGTGATGCAGGTATCGGTGAAATGTCATCTGGAGCGTCAGTAAGTTCTGAAGATTCTGGGTCTAAAGCAGAATCAGTAGATGGCACTCCTAAAGCTTCTATTCCAGCTGCTGTTAAACATATCGGCCAGGTTTTTAGGTCTTTGTTTACTCCACCCCCAGGAACTGCTGAGAGTTTAAAATTATAACCGGCGCATTTCTTGTCTTTCTAAAAGCTTGTTAAATTCCTCATGATCTTTTAGCGGGCTTAGCCATTCATCATTACTCAAATCATCAGGATTTGGAAGTATGTCGTGTCTTTCAGCAATTTTTAAAAAGGTGAGGGCTTTATCTAATTCATTGCATAAACAGCATAAGCAGGCCATAAAGTAGTAGGCTTGAATTTGACCGTTTTTGAGAGCTTTTTTTAGTTTATTGGCTGTTTCATGTTGTAAGAACATCACTTCATGAGAAGATTCCACCATTTCAGATAAGGTGAGACAGGCAATAGCCCAGTCAACATAAACCGAATCATTTTCAGGATCTTTAGATGCGAGTTTAAAATGGGAAAGACTTTTTTTAATAATTTCAGGATTTACGGTAAGTTCGCCTAGATGAAATTGCGTAAGGGCGATTTGATGGTGGAGATCTGGGAATTTGGGATTATTAAGAATGATTTCTGTCAAAAGATCGAGCGCTTTATGGTAGGCCTGCTCGTCATCGTTAAAGCTGGCGTAAAAATCAAGAGTTTTAGCTTGGATAAATAAATGGGATAGAGTTGGTTGAAAGAGGGTGGGATAAAGGGTTAAAGCTACTTCATGGTGGTAAAGGGCTTCTTCAAAAAACTCGCTATTTTGTTTTAACTCACCAAGACGGGCTAAAATAGAGGATTTAAGTAAAAGGGTTTCAGGGCATCGGTAAAAAGCAAGAGCTTTATCAATCATTTTAATAGCCATTTCAGCTGATTGCGGATTGTTATCAAGATGGCTTATATCAAGATAGGTCCTTGCCATTTTTTGCCAATAAATGCGGTGACTATTATTTAAAGAGAGCGCTTCTTGAAGTTTTTCTATAGCTTGATAGAAATAGTCCACATCTTGGAAATAGCTACCAAGACTTGTTAGTATGTCATAGTAGGTGGTGGTGAGACGAATGGATGAGGGGTCTTCGTCATAGGCCTTAATTTTTTCAAAGGCCTCTTGAATATGGGTAAGCCGATCCAGGCTTTTACCTAAAAAGCTTAAGCCCCTAGCGATTAGTAGATCAACATTGGTGCCGGCTGTATCCAATGAGGCTTGGCTTTTTTCTATTCCTAATTTAACCCAATCGGTTTTTTCAGCCACAATTCCCATATCAATAAGACCTTCGGCCCATAAAAGATTAATAGAGGGCTCTTCTGGTTTTAGGGCTAAGGCTACTTCGCACAGTTCGTGGAAATGTTGAATTTGAGATTCATCAAGGGTTATAAAATAAAGCTTTTGATGATCTAGGGCTAAGGCTTTGTAATACTCCATATTTTTATCATCAAGGTCAATGGCTTGCTTTCGGTAGTTTATAGCTGTTATGCAATAAGCGATTTCTTGGGTTAATTCATGAAGCTCTAAAAGCACATCGGCGATGATAGAGGCTATTTTAGCTTTTTTCTCTTCGTTATAAAGAGCAATAAGCTCTCTTAACGCTTCATAGTTTTGCTCGATATCTTTTTCATGTTTAGCTTTGTAAAAAAGGCATTGAGCTTTTTGAAAGGAGAGGGTTTTCCAGTGTTCTTCTTGAGGGATTTTTTTTTCTACCGATTCAATTAAACGTAAGGCATCATAAATAGAGCCTATAGTATTTAAAGACTCATGTTCATCAAGTTTAAGTTCAATAGCAAGGGATGAAGCTATAGCTTGCCATTGAGGGGATGAGAAGCATTGCTTATAGGTTTTATACCCTTTTTGAAAGCATTTTTTATTAGAAAGTATTTTAGCGTAACGATGCCATGTTTGGGCTTCGTTGAATACACAGTCTAAGTTTTCTGGATCTTTGCTGTGGGCAGCTTGAAAAAAATACTCAGCACGATCTAATTGCTCTTTGCCTAGAGCTAATTCAGCTTGTTGGAATAAAGCTTCAACGCGATCAAAGAGGGAACTGAGAGTGACTGGAGAAGGCAAAAAGGTCAGTTGGGTCATAGGTCATGCCGCTTTTTCATGAACACCCATTATAAAGGACCCCGCTCATTACCTTCAATTGAAGGAAAATCTAAAAAAAGGATAGGTATGAAAAAATTTACTGATAAGATCCTCATCCATTTAGCCGATACCGATGCAACAGGGGTAATTTTTTTTCCAAAACTTTTTGAAAAATGTATTGCTACCTTAGAAAAGTTTTTAATTGAAAATAAACTCACTTCTAAACTTTTTAAAAGCCACACAGGACTTGCTGTTGTCGATGCTAAAGCCCGCTATTATAAGCCGATGGTGGTCCATGAAGAGCTAAAAATAGAAATGGGGGTAACAAAAATCGGAACAACCTCTATTAGTTTTAGCTATAAATTTTTTAATAGACAGGAAGAATTGACAGCTGAGGCTGACATTGTTCATGTCTGTTTGGATCTTAACTCCAAATCTAAAAAAGAATTACCTATAGAATTTATGACGACTTTTAAAACGCTTAATTAAAAATAAGTTTTTGAGCCTTAGATTTTAGGGCAGAAAGTAAGATTTTGGATTCGCTATAATTTTTTTCAAAATGAAAGAAATATTTTGGAAAAAATAAGGAGCCTAGCTTTTGTCTCAAAAGCTCTTTTTCATCCTCTTGTGGAACTGGATCGCAATAGGCAATAATAAGCATCTCACCTTTAGCATCTAAAACATGGGTCACAAGGATTTTATTAAAAGGGTAATGGGCTGATAATCCCTCTTCGATTTGGCTTGGATATATTTTTTCCCCTTTCAATTCGATCCGTTCATCTTTACGGCCCAAAAGCTCTAGATTACCTTGGGCATCGAACCTTCCAAGATCACCTGTTTGGTAAAACCCTTCTACATTTTTTAAGGAAGTAAGAGAGCCTTTATCGTAACTATAGTCAGAAACGCTGTCTCCTTTTAAAAGGATTTGAGAATCTGTATCTATTTTGAAAGATCGATTTTTAATACTCCTACCTTCTTGCAACTTAAGGGGAGATTTTTCAGAGCAGCTTATTTGAGAGCAGGCCTCTGTCATCCCATAGGTAATAAAAATGGGCAAGTGTCTTATCTTTTTAAAAAGGCTTTGGGATAATTTAGCGCCACCAATAAGGATGGAAGAAGCTTTTAATAAAGGATCGATTTTATTTTCGTGAACAAGGTTTTCTAGTTGAGAGGGGACTATAGAAAGCCTTAAACCTGAAGTAAACTTAAGATTTTTATCGATGATTAAAGGAGCATGAGATTTTAAGGCCCGTAAAAAAATCGATAAGCCACTGACATGAAAAAGGGGTAAATTTAAAAGCCACGGCTCATAAGAGGTAGCCTCAAAAAAATCGCAAGAGCCCTCAACACTTTTTTCCCAGTGCTCTAAAGTTTGAACAATCCATTTAGGATGGTGTGAGCTTCCAGAAGTAGGAATTAGAAAACTCATTTTTTTCGGATCAAATTCTATTTTATCAAGCGGGATCTTATCTTTAGAAATAGTATTTATGATCTCATGAGGGCCTAATTTTTCTATTAAGGATTGTTGAATATTTATTGGAGCTTTTGGGTTTATTAAACAGATAGTCCCTTTTAAACTCAAAACAGCTAAGATCGCTTTAATTGTATCTAAAGGATTTTCAAACTGCAGAAGGCAAAGGGTTTTTTCATGAATCCCTCTTTTTTGAAAAAAGGAGGCTATGAGTTTAAACTATTCTAAAAGATCAGATACTTTGATGTAGGAGTCTTTTGTGAAAATAACAGTTTTTGATTCTAGAATAAAACTCACAACACCTCTAAAAAGGGGGGTGAATTTTTTAAATAGGGTTTTTCTTCATCCATAGAACTTGTATCTAACCCGCAGTCTTGAAAAGAATCTAAGCCCTGTTGCAGTTGCATGAGCATAGCAATACCTAAACTTGATTCATAACAGCTACTTAAAATGATCGGAATCTTGTCCTCAAAAGCTTTTTTAAAGAATCCCTCCATCCGATTTAAGCCTCCACATAAAGTGGGTTTATAAATAAAAGCAGCCATATGGGGAAGGTTAGGTATATTTTTTTCTAGATAAAGAGTTTCATCAAGAGCAATTTTTAGATCATGAGCTTTTTTGTCTTGGAGTCCAGGTTCTTCAATATAGTCATAAAGATTTTCATGGCTTAGAAGAAAATCCCTTAGAAGGGGGCTTAATTGGGCCCTTTGTGCATCTAATCTTATAAGATGAGAGGGGGAAAGTTCTAAAATAAGATTGATAAGTTCATGGTCACTAAAATCTTTTGTTTTTATCTTTAGGGTTTTAAAAAGAGCTATTTTTTTTACATCT
>CAIPRZ010000092.1 GCA_903867585.1 uncultured Chlamydiae bacterium | reverse complement strand
TAAAGAAGAAGGTTGGAACAAATTTTAAAGAAATTGATGTTGATATACTTGTTAACAAGTAACTTGAAATTCTGAACAGTTAATTAATATTAACATACTGCAAACTAGATAAGCGATTTAGAGAGTGTTGTTTAGTAATTAAGCACTGGTCAAAATTGTCAAACTCAGATAAGACAAAAAGGTTGAATTCATTTAGCTTATATCTGTTGCTATTAGGATTTATGATACACAAAAACTTTATTCCTAGCTTACAATAAGTCCCTGGTCTCTAAATATAGTCAGTGAAATACAAGATCTAAACAGAAAACAAAGTGACAAAACACAAAATCGACAAAATTATCGACACAGAGATTTAGTTCTAAAAGGACATTGATGCAATAGCATACACTCAGCTTGAGATTTTAAATTCAACTAAATCATCAGCCTCTGTTTTGGAGGGATTTTTTAAATTTTACCAACCAGGTGGTGGTTTTAACCCAAAGAATCATATGATAAATATTTCAAATGCTTACAGAGAATCTAAAACTAATTGTTAGTGTTAATTAGAAAAATGTAATTGTCCTCCTAATCGTAAATATTATCCAACAATCCTTGAGAAGGATAAAAATGGTTTTCTCGATAAAGCAGGATTTTTTCATTAGGATTTTCTCCATAAAAAACCTGTTAACTACTATTTCAAAATAAGGGATCTTTACCTCTTCAACATACTTAATAAGGGTTTTTTTATTGATCTCAAGAAGGGGTCTAAATAGCTGCATAGGACCAAGCTTTGAACTCTTTTGCATGCAACCCAAATTAATAAGATGAGCACCCTCATAAAGTCTTTTAACAACAGTTTCTTCTAAATCTTGTTTATGATGAGCTAAAAATAGACCATCAGCCTCAAGGGTTTCATAAACCTGTCTAAAAAAAGTGTATCTAGCTTCTCGGGCTTTATTTTCACAATCTGCTGAATCGGAATTAAGATTTAGCAAGGTTCCGGAAAAACCGATCCCATTTTTTCGGGAGTAATCCTCCAAAAAACGGAATTCTTCATCTGACTCTTTTCTCCAACCGTGATGGACATGTACGACATGAAGATCAAGATTTAGCCTTTCTTTTAACCCAATAAACAGGTTTAAAAGAGCCATGGAATCAAGACCTGCGGAAACAGCAATGAGTATTCTTTTTTCCTCAAGGCTATGGTTTTTAATGAATTGATAGAGCTTTAACTGAAGAGTGTTTTTCATAACTATGCCAATAGTGTATCATGAAACCAAATTACTGGTTTTAAAAGTTTAGCATGCCAAAGCTCTGGACTTATCTAATTAAAAAATTCTTTGTACAGTTCCTGTTCAGCCTTATAGGAATTATTATATTTCTGATTGTCATCCGCTTTAACGCCATCGCCGGCTTTGCTACTTCTGGAACAGATTTTATTTTAATTATAAAATTTATTGGGCTGTTGATTCCCTATGTACTCCCTTTAGCCATTCCCATTTCTACTTTAAACGCAGCTCTACTTGTCTCTCGAAGGCTCTGCCAAGAAAAACATCTAACCACGATTAGATCCGGCTCAGTTTCTATTTTCTCTATATTTACCCCCCTTATATTAGTCTTTACCCTTCTTGGAGCTGTCAATTTTTTTACAGCAGCCACCTTGGCTCCTTTAAGTAAGGTTAAATCTAAGGCTCTAGTTTATGATACAACAATTGAGCACCCTTTATTTATTACTCAAAGCTCCTGTCCTATTAAAATTCGAAAAATGTATACCGATGTAGGAAAAAACAGTTCTAAAGACAGCGCTTATGATTTATTAATGGCTTTTAAAAATACCAAAAATGAAAGGATAAGCCTACTTATAGCTGACCGCCTTTATGTTAAAAAAGGGCTTTTGAAAGGGAAAAACTTGGCTATTATTTCATCGGTTAAATCTTCCAATAAAGATCTGCAAGATGACTTGCTTATTGAAAATGATGCTTTTATGTCTACCGACACCCATGTAGTTGATGCGCTTTTATATGTAGATGATTCGGTTAAAGGGGTTGAATACTTAGATTTTTTTCAGCTTATAAAAAAACTAGACGATAAGCCGTTTTTTAAAACCGAACTATTTCAACATCTTAACCTCACACTGGCCCCTTTAAGCTTTGGTCTACTAGGACTTTGCTTTGGATTAAGCATTTCACGAAAAACAAACAATAAATCGCTATTTATAGCCATAAGCCTTGCAACGCTATTTATTGTAACTATCATTTCTATCAAGTCTTTAAGGAATTTACCTTATCTAACCCTTGCCATTTATGCAGGTGTTCATATGCTTTTATTTCTGATGTCTTTTCTTAAGCTTAAGCGTATTGAAAAAGGAATCGAATGATTACTAAAATCCAGCGCCATCTTTTTAAGCGTTTGCTTAAATCCTTTTTTTTATTTTTAATCTTAGTAGTTTTTACCTTCACATTGATTGATTTTTCTACAAAAGTCTCCGACTTTTCAGATACCCATTCGATTAACTACCTATTTATGCTAAAATTCTACGGCTGTGAATTTTGTAAAAGGGCCCATATTTTAGTACCCCTCTGCTTTTCGCTGTCGATCCTTTTACAAGTCTTGCATTTATTAAAAACTAAAGAACTCATCGCTCTTTTGTCAGCTGGTATTACTTATCGAAGAATTCTTTTACCCTTTTGGACCTTAGGCCTTGGATTATCGACTCTTTTATTCCTTAATAGACACTATCTTATCCCACCAACACGACTGTTTATAGAAAGTTATCGCAATGACCATGTAAGAATCGCAAAAAAGCCGCATAACTCTGATGAAGCCATCAACACCCTTATTTTAAAAGACGACTCCCGACTTATTTATCAAAGTTACGATCCGATAAAAAAAGAGTACTTTGATCTTTTTTGGATAATTTCCCCACAAAGGATCTTAAGAATTAAATATTTAGAAAACAATCCGAATGGTTTTAAAGCTAGGTTTGTTGATGAATTAACACGAAACCAGATGGGAACTTTACAAAAAAAACATTCTTTTAAAGAGCTAATGCTTTCCAAAGAATGGCTTAAGGGAGCCCGTTTCGATAGAAACTTGCCTATCCAATCTCAAAATCTTACCCAAATGTTTAAAGGTCTATCCATAAAAGACTATATCTATTCTAAAGATGCTATATTTTCTGAAATAATTCTTGTAACGATCATGTCCCTTTCCCCCCTTTGGCTTCTTATGATGCAATCGCCTATTCTTTCTCGCTACACTCGAGAAATACCGGTATTATTTTATGTAGGATCGCATCTTCTATTTTTCTTTTGCATCTCAACAATTTTTGATGGATTGGGGATAATAACCCAAAGATCTATAGTATCTCCTTGGATACTTCTAGTAATTCCAGCCTCTATAGGCTTTGCTTTTCTAATAAGACGCTATAGGACCTCGCTTCGATGATGCATAAAACAAAATGGCTATTTTTAATCATAGCAACAATTCTTTTTTCCTATTTTTACATCCCTAAATCCCTTTTTTGGGATCCGATAAACTATTATGGATTCAAAGGTTTAAATTCTCTTTTAGGTCTTGGCAAACTTTTTCAATTTCTTTTTGCCTGTCTCAATCACAAATACAATGACTGGGTGGTTGATGCGGTATTTTTAGCATTTTTTATTTCTTACGTTAAGCAAAAAAATGCCAAGCCAGCCCTTCTTAAAATTATTGAATCCCTTTTAATTATTAGCGTGATGCTTTTTGTGATTTTTGTGATTAATAAGCAGCTATTTAGATATGTAATTCAAATCGAGTCTATCTCCCCCTCGTTAAAGTACTCCCCTTACTTTAACCTCGATGAACTATTTAAGGTTTTTAGTACTAAAATTTACTCTACAGATAGTTACCCTGGCGATCATGCGACAACAGCTATAATATTTTACTTACTCTTAGCCCCTCTTTTAAAGAAGCCTCAAACCTGGTACCTAGCTAGTTACTGTTTTTTAATTATCCTTCCAAGGCTTGTTTTAGGAGCCCATAATATTTCAGATATTGTGGCCGGAAGCTTACCGATTGCTTTATCTATAGCCTCAGCTCTATATTATCGAGGGTTTTTAGAAAAAACAGCACTTTTTGTTTATTCAAGAGTTTTTATCGAAAAAAAAGCTCGGAACCTTATGATGAGATAAAATTCACCTTAAGGATCTCATGAGCTCAAATCCTAAGCTCTTATATGCTAAACTCTTTGATCATCTTGAAAAAACACGTTCCTTTGAATCAGCCCTTCAACTGTGTGAATGGGATCAAGAAACTTATATGCCAGAAAAAGGGATTCTATTTAGATCTCTTACCACCTCTAATTTAAGCGAAATCTGTCATAAAAATAGAACATCACCTGCTTATAAAAAACTTCTTAACTCTTTGATCAATTTATCAACAGGTAAGATTGTACACCAAGACCTTGCAGTTAAAGATGTGGCTAATCTAAAAATCCTTAAAGAGGATTTTGAACAGCAAAGTAAGTTGCCTGTAACATTTGTAAAAAATTTCACAAAACTCTGCTCAGAATCTACCTTTGCCTGGCAAAATGCCAAAGAGCACTCTGATTTCAAGTCCTTTTCTCCTTACTTAAAAAAAATCGTTCAGGCCAATCAAAAAAAAGCCGCTTTTTTAGGATTCAAGCATCATCCTTACGACGCCCTTTTAGATCTTTATGAACCGGGCATGACTACAGCCATTCTTGATGAGCTTTTTATAAAACTCAAGTTTGAGCTTGTAGAACTACTTCAAAAAATCAAAGCCAAAAATAAACATTTTAAAGTGATCGATAAAAACGCCAGTTTTCATCATCAGATGGAACTTGGTCGCAATCTTTTAGAAGGCATCGGCTTAAAACCTGATTTTTCCCGTCTTGATACAACGGCTCACCCCTTTTGCTCTACTCTTGGACCTGCTGATATTAGACTCACTACTCGTATTATTCCTGATGATTTTATGTCTAATATCTCATCAGTCCTTCATGAAGGAGGTCATGGCTTATACGCTCATGGTCTTTCTAAAGCAGCTCCTGGTCTTCCTGAGGGTCAATCTGCAAGCTTAGGCCTTGATGAGAGTCAATCCAGACTCTATGAAACCCGGATCGGTAAATCCCATGCCTATCTAGAGCACCTGCTTCCTATTCTCAAAGAGCATTTAAAAAAACCCGATCTCACCCTAGAAGGGTTATATGAAAATATGAACCGGATCGAGCCCCATTTAATACGGATAGAATCCGATGAGATCAGTTATTGTCTTCATATCATCCTACGCTATGAAATAGAAAAAGCGCTGATTGAAGGTTCTATGGAAGTAGCCCAGCTACCCAAGGTCTGGAATGAAAAAATGGAAAATTATTTAGGGGTGATTCCAGCCCATGACTCACAGGGGTGTCTGCAGGATATTCACTGGTCGATGGGATCGATTGGCTATTTTCCAACTTATGCTCTTGGAAATATTTACGCCGCCTCCATTATGGAAGCTTTTTCAAAACAACATCACAATTTTAATGAAGAGCTAAAAAAAGGGAATCTTTCATCGCTTCAAAGCTACCTACAAAAGCATCTCTACGATCATGGCCGGCTCTTAAAACCGCTTGAGATCATGCATATAATGACAAAAGAAGGTCTAAATATTGGACCCTATATCAGTTATCTTAAAGATAAATACAGCGTACTTTACGGCTTAGACTAAAAACATCTTTTTAATTTTCATGAAATAAGACTCCTTTAAACTAGGGGTCTTTTTAGGAATGGTCTATAAATGAAAAAAGACCGCAAAAGCGGCCTTTTTTTGAGAAAAGATACGGTGATCTTTTAACGTTTGGAGAATTGGAAGCGTTTTCTCGCTCCGGCATGACCATATTTTTTACGCTCTCTACGACGAGAATCGCGAGTAAGATAACCCATCTCTTTAAGATCAGGTCTTACTAGGTCGTTTTGAAGAACTAAAGCTCTTGAAATCCCTAAACGGGCCGCAATCACTTGACCTTCAATACCAAACCCTACTTTAAACAAAATAAAGCAAATTGCAGCCATTGCAGTCAAGCATATCCCATATTAAAATCTTCAATACAAGCGCAAAATTCACGCTTATACTGCAGATTTTACTTTTGTTTTCTGCAAATCTCGCTCTAGTATTGCATGCAGT
>CAIPRZ010000091.1 GCA_903867585.1 uncultured Chlamydiae bacterium | reverse complement strand
TTAAAAGGGCTCGGTGGTTATAGCTTTATTAAAGCTCAGCGCTCGATGGATTATTTAAATCTTGTAGCAAGTACCAGTCACAACGCGTGGAATACAAGCGTTGAGGGAAAACTTTCTTATAGTTATCAATTAAATAATGCCAAAATTACCTACTATGACACGCCCTCTTATCTTTATGGACAAGAAAATACCTACACTGAATCTGGAGCGACAGGCGCTAATTTTAATGTAAAAAATGAAAAGCTATCGGTGATTCGTAATGCATTTGGATTGGTGTTTAATTCAGAAAATAAGAAAAAAGGTATGGCTAATATTGAATTTTTTGTCGATGGCTCTTGGGTATTTGAATACTACTTCACAAACAATAGCTACCAGGCCGCTTTTCAAGGCACTGATGTTTATGGTAACTATCATCAAACCATTCCAACAAGAAATTTTGGAAGGGTGCATGGGGGATTCAAAGGATGTCATAACAACTTTGATTGGAGCGTTGTTTATACCGGCTTATTTGGATCCCATTTTATGGAAAATTCAGCAAGCTTAAAGCTTGAAAAACAGTTTTAAAAAAACGTGAGTTTATCCATTTTCCAAGGCTAAACGGGCTTCTCTATGATCTTGTCGAGCTTGAGCTATTTGTTCATTCCAATCACTTAAGGTATCTTTAACAACTGTTGGTGTAAATGTATTAACAGCTGCTGTAAAGGTTCTTAAACGGGTGGGCTCTAATACTTTATTAGCAAGATCATACTGGCCGTATAGTTCGTTAGCCCGTTCAAGGGCATTTAAAACACCATCTGAGGTTACATTACTAAATAGACTAGCCATAATTAAATCTTGTTAAAGATCTAATTATAACATTTAAAATATAATTATAGAACACTCATTAAATATTTCATTAGAAAAAATATATTGTCTAATTTAGAGTAATGCCCCTGGTCTAACTAAGGGGATCTAGATGACAAATCCAATAGAAATGATGAAAATAGTAGGTACTAATATAAGTGCTGGAATTAGTTCCACAATCGGAAGCTTTTTTGAGGTCAAAGAACAAGCAGAAGGGGCGGCAAAAAGGACCAATTTTAATGATTCTTTCCCGATTGATAGGCTTTTTTTATGGGGAACTTGTATTCCCGGGATTTCTCAAAGCGTTGGAGTCGCTAGGGCTTTTTATGGTGTGGTTTTACTAAACTATGGCTTATGTGAACTTGTGAATAAATGGGCTGTAGCACATTTTAGTCAAAAAACCCCTGTAATGGATAAGATCGGCCTTTTAAAAGGGGGAGTAGCTCCTGTTTTACTTCGAGGACTAGAGCATATAATACTTGGAATGACCGCTCAGGCCTCCATTATTGGAACAATTTCTTGTATTGCTTATGAAACGATTTTACGCCCCTATGTGGCGCAAAAAGCAGATGTTTCTGTTGATGGAGACTGTTTTAATAAGCTTTATGCCCGCATTCAAAAACACTCAGCGGTCCAAAAAATCAATAAGAACATTTCTGAACTTTCTAAGCTTGTTTTTGCACACTAAATAAATCGGTAAGTAACCCTAGTCCTGAATACTTTTCGGGACTTGGCGTATCAGATAACCTTGTTTAAGCTCTTCAGCATAGACAAGGAACATACCGCCTGTCACAAGTAATGAAGACCATAGGATTTCAGGAAGTATCGGCTCACCTAACATGAAATATCCATAGACAGCGGCAAAAAATGGGCTTAAAAGTCCCATGAAGGATAGGAAAGTAGCCGTGAATTTCTTGAGGAAATGCCCATATAAATTGTAGCAAATCACATTCGAGATCACGGTGATGATCAATACGATCTGTAAAAGGCTTGGAAGCGATTTAGTAGCTACTGGCAGCGGAGACCAGGTGTCTGTTAAAAAAGAATGCCCAAGTGCTAAAAGACCCCCAATAAACATACTAAAGGTGTTAGCTACAAGGGGAGTTGTATTGTTATCTTTAACAACCACTCTTAGTATTACCCACCCATAAACGGAAAAAAGGGCTGCTCCAATAAGGGCTAGGGTTGGGAGTGTAAATAAACTACTTGAGAATAGGGATTCTTCAGCCCCTTGTTTAGCAATGAGCACTGGGATCATACCAGCAAAACCAACAAGTAATCCGATCCACTTTCTACTGGTCATTTTTTCTTTGAGATGGATGTAAGAGAGTAGGGCAGTAAAAAATGGGGATAGGGAGTAGATAAAACAGGCTTTTGAAGAGCTTAGGGTATTTAGACCCCAATACTCGAGTATATTCGATAAATAAACGCTGAAAACAGCCAGGATGCTGAAAATGATAAAGTCTTTGGCTCGGATTTTCTTTAAAGCGCCTCTGTCCTTAAAAAGGACTATTCCAAATAAAATTAATCCGCCCATAAGCATACGAACTGCAAGAGCAAAACTTGGTGAAGTTAAATCAAGCGCTCCTTTAGCTAGAGAAAAGACACTAGACCATAGAGCAAATAAGCCGGCTACAAAGATAATTGACATTTTATTTCATCGTTTTTGTTATTTGAAATATTATAACATAAAATTTACCTATGGGTCAAATAAGATGAAAAATATTGTTATAACAGGGGCCTGCGGCCAAATCGCCTATAGTCTCATTTTTTCCCTGATCCAGGGATTCCTTATAAAGACAAAGTTTAATTTGAAATTACTCGATATTACTCCGATGCTCCCTCAGCTTGAAGGACTTAAGATGGAAATTGAAGATACAGCTTCCCCCCTTGTCAACCACGTAACCCTCACTGATGATCCACAGGCAGCATTTAAAGAGGGGGATTACTTCTTCTTTTTGGGAGCTTTTCCACGAGGTCCTGGGATGGAAAGGAGAGATCTTCTAGAAAAAAACAGTCAAATTTTTATTAAGCAAGGGGAAGCTCTTAATTTGGCCGCTCCTGGAGCTAAAGTTCTTGTCGTGGGCAATCCTTGTAATACTAATGCCTATATTCTTCATAAAAAGCTCAAAAGGAAAGATATTTTGATCACAAGCATGTCTATGCTAGATCATTTAAGAGCTCAGCATTTTTTAGCCTCTTTATATAAGGTGGCTGTAGAAAATATTGAAAATATTATTATATGGGGTAATCACTCCAAAAGCCTTTTTGTCGATACCCACTACGCCTCTTTAAAAGAGGATAATCTTTATTCGTTGCTAAAAGCAGACCATTTAGAAGCTAAAGTCCAGGAGCATACTCAAAAAAGGGGAGAGATGGTGATTAAAGCGCGTGGAAAATCCTCAGCCGCGTCAGCAGCTAATGCCGCCCTTGAGCATATGAAAGCTTTAATCAAACCCTCAAACCAGTTTTTTTCTTGTGGAATTTATTCAGCAAATAATCCCTATGGGATCGATAAAGACCTCTTTTTTTCGATGCCTTGTATTATAAATGCATCAGGTAATTTGGAGATTGTGGGGCATCTTGATATTTCCTCTTATAGAGAGCATCTTGAGCCCTCTATTAAAGAGTTGCAAGAAGAGCGCCACGTCGTTTTAGGGCTTTTATAAAAAATGAAAATTGCCATTGTCGGTAAAGGGCTAGCTGGACTTGGGGCTGCTTTTTATCTCAGTCAAAAACATCATTCCATCACCATCTATTATGATGAGGAGGGGGCCTCTGCAGCCGCTTCTGGTCTCATGCACGGTTTTGTTGGTGAATCGGGATTAAAATCACCTAATGCTGATCTTTGTTTTGAAGAAGTTGTCCGTTTATGGGAAAACTTAGGCGGTGAATTTTTTGAAAAGACCTCTTTTATTAAAGAGTGTTTAACCGATGAGGTGAAACAGAACCTTTTAAAGTATGAAGAGGTAGAACCAATTTCTGATACAAGAGTAAAAATTACAAAAGCCTGTAAAGTCGATGTCGCACATTATCTTCAAAAATTAGAATCTTTTTTAAAGCGTAATGGGGTTCAATTTATCCCAAAAAAATAGAAACAATTTCAAAGCTTGAAGAGTATGATCGGATTATTGTCTGTGCCGGTTATGGCATTAAAGCGCTATTGCCAGAAGTAAAGCTTAAATACTTAAAAGGCCAAGCACTGATTTTCCCCAATCTTAAAAAGCACGACACGCCGTTGATTGCTAAAGGGTATCTTGTCCCTTTTAAAGATAAAGTGATTATCGGCTCTACCTATGAATTATACTTTTCAAGTTCATTGCCCGATATTTATACAGCCTATAACTTGATGGGTCCCTCTATAACCTCTTTTTACAAACCCTATGAAACAATAACTCCAATCAAGGCAGTATCTGGAATAAGAGTGGCCCATCCCCATTTTGCAACGCCTCAAATTTTATTAAAAAAAAATAAAATAGCTTTTATAACTGGAATGGGATCAAGGGGGATTTTATATCATGCCCATCTTGGAAAAAGTATTGCAGACCATATCGATAATTTATCTTTACTACCTAAAATTATAGAGTTATGAAGATGAGAAAATAGAGAGATTTTTATGAAAGAAGCCTCCTTAGTTCTCCGTAACCAACTAAGTCACGATTTTTCTATTATAAAAAATGCTAAGACTATTGTGATGATCGAAGCCACCGATTGGGCTGATGAACTTCCCCATCATAAGAAAAAAATCGTTCTTCATTTTTCAGCTATGCGCCATTTTAGCGATGAGCTTTTAAAGGAGGGTATTGATGTCATCTACTATCCTATGTGCGACAATCAAGATCAGGTTTTTAAAGAGCTTAAAGCCAAAGATAAAATTACCCTCCTTCATGTTTTAGAACCTTCTGAATGGGGAGTTTTAGATGAGATCAAAAAACTTTGTAAAAAGCATGAGATCGAATTACAAGTTCATCCTAGTGAGGATTTTTTATATGAAGAGGATGAATTTAATTTTCAAAAACCTCCCTTAATGGAAACATTTTACCGCTTCATGCGTAAAAAAACTGGGATTTTAATGAGTGGTCAAAAACCCCTCGGAGGTCTTTGGAATTTTGATAAGGAAAATAGGCAAAAAGCGCCCTCCGATCTTAAAGTACCCCATAAAATTTCTATAAAGCCTGATAAAATTACTTTAGAGGTCATTAAAGAGGTTGAAAAACGGTTCCCCAAAAATTTTGGAAAGCTTGAGGGATTTGATTGGCCTGTTACAAGAAAAGAGGCCCTTAAAGCCCTTGATGATTTTATCGAACATAAATTAAAGCTTTTTGGCCCCTATCAAGATGCGATGCTAATTGGACAAAGAGAGCTTTTTCATTCCTTACTATCGCCTCTTTTAAATATCTCTGTTCTTAGTCCCCTTGAGGTCATAGAAAAAGCTGAAGAGGCCTATCACAAAAAAAAGGTGACGCTGGCTTCATGTGAAGGCTTTATAAGACAAATCCTTGGTTGGAGGGAGTATGTCCACCAGGTGTATAAAGCCAACATGCCTAAATATAGAAAGCTTAATTTTTTTGAAGCTAAAGGAAAACTTCCCGATTTTTATTGGGATGCAAAAACCGATATGAGATGTATCCAAGAATCGGTACAAGCTGTCATTGATGATGGGATCAATCACCATATTCAGCGTCTCATGATCACCGGTAATTTTGCGCTGATTGCTGGTATTTCACCACAAGAGGTCAATGACTGGTATTTTTTTGGTTATTTAGATGCGTTTGATTGGGTGGTAACTCCCAATGTTTTAGGCCTCTCCTTATATGCTGATGGGGGGATGATTGCGACAAAGCCCTACGCCTCAAGTGCAGGCTATATCCAAAAAATGTCAAACTATTGCTCAAACTGCAAATATGAAGCAAAAACCACCCTTGATGAGGATAGTTGCCCATTTAATTCTTTATATTGGAACTTTATTGATGAGCATAAAAAGGATTTCAAAAAAAATCCCCGCATGGCTCTTATGGTAAAAATCTGGGATGATAAACCCACTAAAGATCAAAAACAGATCCTTGAAAAAGCTGAATCTATAAAGAAAAAACTCTCAAGCAAAAAACCACTCTAGCTTCTATTAAGTATCAATTGGGGGTTTTGTATTAAAGCCTCTTTTACAGATTCAAGAGATGAAAATTCGAATTTAGTTTTTTTTTGCACCGCAAAATAGTTAATCAATAAGGGCAATCCAAAAGCTAAAAGCATGAGGGGGGTTAATTTATTATTGATATAGGCATAGTCATCCATTTTAGAAAAAACAGTCTCAGAAATTGGATCCTCAAGCGTAAGTAAAAAATTCTTTTTGGAATAATTTTCTAAAAACTCTGCTGCGGAAAGACAACCAATTTGTAGTGCTGTTAAGAATAAACGGAATCCTTTGTCATGATCATTTCCAGGAAGTTGTATAGCCATCTTAATTCCTGAAAGCAACGTCACATTGTCAAAAAATAAATTAATTAATAAGGAGGTCTGAAGACTTAAAATTAAGTCTTGTTTAGTTTCAATACAATTAAATTGAGATTGCAAATAGGGAAAAATAGCCAACTTAAAAACAAATGACGTAACGGCGATAGACAAGGTCATTTTTAGCCAGGTATAATCTTTAATGGTTTCCAGTTTAATCGGAATTATTTCACGACATTCTGGGCATTTAAGTACTTTTGGAGCCGGCTCTTTAATAAAAGTGTCATAAAATATTTTTGATGAACACTCCACACAAGCTAAATGGGGTCTTTGACTTAAATTCAAAGGTCTATGCCATAAAACACTAGCTGCTTTTTTATCATCAAGGCAAATAGGGCAATTAGGAGATGAAGAAATAGGTGAAATGGGATTCATACAATTAAAATGTTAAAAACGGCATTTATTAAAGCTTTTAATATGATTAATTAGCAATTCAATATTTACTTTGTGATAAAAATTGATCATTTTATTTTAATAAGGCTCAATTTAAGACAAACTCCCTATTTTCCTTTAAAACCAAAGAGATTTCCTTTTAAAATCATAATTTATGAAATCAAAACTTAAAGTAACTTTTCTTGGCACTGGATCAGCTTTAGGGGTCCCTCAAATGGGCTGCCATTGCTCTATTTGCTCCTCAAAGCTAAAAGCCAATAAGAGACAAAGGACTGGGTATTTAATAGAAAAGAATGGAAAGTCTTTTATTTTAGATCCTGGGCCTGATATTCGAGCTCAACTTTTAGATCATCCTATAAAAAGACTAGATGGGGTTTTAATAAGCCATGCGCACCATGATCACATCGGGGGCTATGACGACCTTAGAGTCTTTTCTTTAATTCAAGAGGAGCTTGTTCCGACCTTACTACACGCTAAAACTGAATCAG
Organism: uncultured Chlamydiae bacterium; assembly: GCA_903867585.1. Classification (GTDB taxonomy): domain Bacteria; phylum Chlamydiota; class Chlamydiia; order Chlamydiales; family Rhabdochlamydiaceae; genus CAIPRZ01. The sequence goes on along the minus strand of CAIPRZ010000091.1, from coordinate 3,824 downwards.
GTCTTTTAAGTAGGTGTCATTATCTTTTAAAACCGGGTTATACTTTTTTTTCTTTAGAACTTTTGAATGATGATCTGGGTAGTGGGGAGTTTGAAGGATTGCATTACCGTTATATAACCTACATTCAAAATGGAATGAATGTCACAGGTTTTATAATCGATGATATCGCTTTTGTTTCAGATATTCAGACGGTCGATGAAAAGCTAGCCCAACATTTACAAGGGATAGAAACTCTCATTGTTTCTTGCGTTCTGAAGCCCTATGGAAGCTACAAATCCCATCTTAATTTAGATGAAATTTATGAGTTAAAAATAAGAACGGGTGCAAAAAATGTGATTATCACCCATATGGGTCATGATATTGATTATACAACGCTATCTGCCAAGCTTGAAAATGATGTGATTTTGAGCTATGACGGATTTATATACGAGGCTTGAAATGCAAGGTCAAAACGAGGTTACCCAAAAACACCAACAAGGGCTAGAAAAAGCGACCCTTTCACTCCTTTTGGGTTTTCAAAAAGAGCAGGAAGAAAAAACGGTAGCTCAAAGTGGAGTTGAAGAGTTACATAGACTTTGTGATACCTATGGGATTGCAGTTCATTCTACATTAATAGTTCCATTAAAAAAGTTTGAAGCAGCCACCTACATGGGCACTGGAAAAGTTGAAGAGATAGCCCAGTTTGTCAAAGAGCATGGCATTGATATTGTCATCCTTGATGATCAGATTTCTCCCCATCAGCAACGCAATTTAGAACAAGAGATCAAAGTTCCAGTCATTGATAGGACCGAACTGATTTTAGAAGTCTTTGCCAAGCATGCTAAAACTAAAGAGGCCAGACTTCAGGTTGAGCTTGCTAAAGTCCGCTATCAGCTTCCAAGACTAAGAAGGCTTTGGACCCACCTTTCAAGACAAAGTGCCCGCGGCGGGGCCCACTTAAAGGGGGAGGGGGAGAAACAAATTGAGCTTGATAAAAGGATGCTACGCCGCCGGATCGATCAGCTTAAAGAAGATCTTGAAGGGATTGAAAATACCAGAAAAACGCAAAGACAAGCCCGATTAAAAGCTAAAATCCCAACCTTTGCGATTGTCGGTTATACTAACGCTGGTAAATCCACCCTTTTAAATGCCCTTACTCAAGCTGGTGTTCTTGCAGAGGATAAATTATTTGCCACCCTTGATACGACCACAAAAAGCTTTGAACTTCCTAACCATCAAAAAATACTTCTTATTGATACGGTTGGATTTATAAAAAAAATCCCTCATGGCTTGATCGCTGCTTTTAAAAGCACTTTAGAAGAGATCAACTACACAGATATTTTGCTTCATGTGGTAGATATTTCTAATCCTGAAGCGTTTTCACAAGCTGAAGCCACCTTAGCTACTTTAAAAGAACTGGATTGTCAAAATATCCCAACTCTTACCCTTTTAAATAAAGTGGATGCATTACAAGACCGTTCACAGCTTATCAAATTCAAACTCACCATTCCTAAAACGATCCCCATTTCAGCATTAACTCATGAAGGTTTTGATAAACTTTTAGAGTACATGCAGTCAGAGATTTCCAATTTAAGACAAACTGTCAAAGTTAAAATCCCTCAAAGCCGCTACGATATGGTTTCAAGGCTGATTAAAGATGCCCTTGTCTTGGAACAAGATTATGTGGATAACGATGTAGTGATGACAGTTGAAATCCCTAAACTCCTTCTCCATGAAATCAAGCCATTTATTGTAAAAGAGGATTAAAAGATCTTCTTTTTGAGATGGCAATAGGGGGTTTTGCCAGTTTTTTCGTAGTAATTTTGATGGTAGTTTTCAGCTTTATAAAAAGGCATTCCATATTCAATTGTGGTGGCCACTTTATATCCCATCTTTTTTAATTTTTCGATAAGGTCTTCAGCTGTTTTTTGTTGTTTGGGGGAATAGATATAAATTTTAGAAAGATATTGAGGTCCAATATCGGGCCCTTGACCATCTTTTTGGGTAAAATTATGGATCTCAAAAAAAGCTTCAAGGATTTTTTCATAACTTGTTTTTTCAGGATCAAAAAAGACTTCACAAGCTTCTACATGGCCGGTTAAATGGGAACAGACCTCTTCATAAGTGGGATTTACAACATGACCTCCGATATACCCCGATTCTGTTGATACAACCCCTTTTTCCTTTTTTAATAAGTAATCAACACCCCAAAAGCAGCCCCCTGCAACAACAGCTCTTTCATAGCCTTGCTCGTTATAGGCGCTGATAAAGCGAATACTTATTGAATTTACGCAGTGTCTTGTGTTTTTAGAAGTAAGTCTTTCCCCTTTAAAAACATGGCCTAAATGTCCGTGGCAGTGATTACAAACAATCTCTTCTCTTTCTCCATCTGCATCTAGATCAGATTTTACATGGTCCATAATGGCTTCATCGAAACTTGGCCATCCACACCCTGAATCAAATTTAGAAGAGGAGATAAAGAGGGGAGTATCGCATTTTTTACAGCCATAAACACCAGCTCCCATTTGTTTGTCATAGATACCACTATAAGGAGCTTCGGTCCCTTTATGCTCTATAATGCGGGCCTCTTGGGCATTTAATGGGTGATAACGATTCACAATTTCGTGCCGAAATGAGAAAACTTTTCACTAAAAGGAGTGAGGGATTTAGCAAGATGTTTATCGATAGTAAACATATGTGTATCTTTTTTAGTCCCTTTATTTACTTGATCAAAGCGGCTTGCTAAAAACCGGGCTGATGAGACAAGGGCTTTATCAATCATTTTATCATCACCCTCTTTCATTTTATCTATTTGACCCAGCGCCTGATCGCAAGCTTCAACATAATAACTAAAATCCATTTTCATCGGGGTGACTTTAGATTCATCGAACCTTGGATTCAAAGACTTAACTAAGGGAAAGCTTCCCATAAGAGTATTGTAGGCCCCCGTGTAGGTGGAGGCGACAATTTTCTCATGACTTACCCCATATTCTGGCTCGAGGGATAATTGACCAGGACTTAAGACTTTTATGTTAGTAATAGGTTTCATTAATTCTTTAATCCAGGCCAGTTGAACATTGGCGCTTGTGATTCTATAAATTTGGCCTTCACTATATTCAGCTTTTTTAGCTTTACTAACCTCTTTTGCTGAAGCTACAGACGCTGATGAGCTACCTCCAGATGAAACAGAGGAGGGACTTTCTGCTCTCACAGTGCTGGCATCAGAACCTTTACGAGCTGGCAAAAAAAGATTTTCAACCGCTCCTTTAAAAATCTCATAGGTTTTAGAGCCATCAGCTGATGATAGCGTTATAACGTTTGCTTTTGAGGTCTTTTCAGGTGTTTTACTTAGGATGTCATCAATTTTAACTCGAATTGATAATGGTTTTTCATCCCCTTTATTTTGTTTAGAGATCTCTAAATTGTCGCCTACAATTTTGAAGGAATAATTATTACCATTAATAAAGGGCATAAAAAATCCTTTTTTTATTTGCGCGTTTTAGGTTTAGACATCCCTTTTTTTATGATAGACGGAGTTTTACTAATCGCCCTTTCAGCAACGGGATGATTCCATACCTGTTGGATTTCGTTATGAGTTAGGTAGATGATTTTTGTTTTTTTGTCTTTTTGATCATAAACCGAATAGGCTCTTAACCTTTTTTTAGATTTTATGATGGTTAGAACAAGATTTTTAAGAAGCGCCCAGGGATTGAGATAAAATCTTAAGGGGATTTTGGCTCGATAAATTTGGTTTTCTTCTTGGATTTCAAGCTTTTTTTCTTTAGTCAAAAAGTAGTGGGAAGTAGTGAAATTATTTTTCATAATAAATATTTTTAAGTCCTAGG
>CAIPRZ010000090.1 GCA_903867585.1 uncultured Chlamydiae bacterium | reverse complement strand
TCCAGATATGATTGAGGCGTTACATCAAGAATTTGATGTCGGATTTATTCCCCTCCAAAAAATTCAATGGCGTGACGTTCCACGCTCGATTACTAAAATCCTAAAAAATCCTACTAAAAAGCAGGGAACTGTCGTTTTTTTTAATGATAATCCATGGAGACCTGTTAAGAAGAAATTTTGGAGGCTTAAAAATAAAAAAAATTATGGGGCCTTGTCTGCTTTTGAAACGCCAAAAAATAAAGATCAGATCCGTATTTGTTATACCATGGTTGAATCAACTCTTGTTCCAAAGCCATGGGTAGAGGTCCTAAATACCTATTTTGATATAGTGGCCGTGCCTGATCCTTTTTTAGAAAAAGTTTTTGCTGATTCTGGAGTAAAGATTCCTATTTTTACCCTTCCACTGGGTCTTAATTTAAAGCCTTATTTAGATAAGCCTTTAAAAAGCTCTTTTAACCAGGTTTTCCGCTTTGCTTGTATGGGAGCTTTAGATGAGAGAAAAAATCAGGTCACTTTGATAAAGGCTTTTGATAAAGCTTTTAATAAAGATCCCAATATCGAGCTTTTAATCCATTCACGTATGGCTCATAAAATTTATTCAGAAAAATTTCATGCCTGTTTGAAAGAGCTCAATAATCCTATGATCCATTTAGAAATTAGTCGTGTTGATAATACTTCCTACCAAAAGCTTTTTTCAAGTCTAGATATGCTTGTTAATGTTTCAAAAGGAGAGGGTTTTTCCATTCAGCCAAGAGAAGCCATGGCACTTGGAATCCCAGTACTCATGTCTAATAATACCGCGCAAAAAACCATCATTGATAATACCGTTTCAGCTACTGTTGAAACTCCCTATAAAAACCCTTGCTACTATAGTTATCTATCCTTGTTTGCTGGAGATAATTTTGATTGTGATGTAGATGAATTAGCTCTTGCATTACAAAAAGCTTATAACAACCGCTATGAACTTCTTTCACAAAATGAAAAGAATAAAAATTATGCCAAGCAATTTGATTACCCCCAAATCAAAGGGCTTTATAAAACTCTCATTTGTCCAAAGAAAGTAGTACTTGGTGAAAAAAATATCCTTTCTATAGAGGGTGTAGAAACCAATTCAAAAGAACTTATGGAAAAATGGCAAAGACTAACAGGAGCTGTTTTATGAAAATTTTCATCACAGGAGTTGCTGGTTTTATTGGCTTCCATACAGCTAGAAGATTGTTGGAAGATGGTCACAAAGTAATGGGCATCGACAATCTTAATGATTACTATGATGTTAATTTAAAAAAAGAGCGTCTTAGCCTTTTAAAAAAATTAGGATTAGAATTTGAAAAAGGGGATATTTGTCATCAAGGCCCGTTTTTATCTGCCACCTTATTTAAACCGGACATCTTTCTTCATTTAGCAGCCCAAGCGGGTGTTCGTTATGCCTCGATCAATCCTAAAGCTTATGTCGATTCTAACTTAAATGGTTTTTTTAATGTGTTAGAATGGATTCGTTTTTATCCTCATATCCCTCTTATTTATGCCTCATCCTCTTCTGTATATGGAAATCAGACAGAGGCTCCTTTTGAAGAATCGGCAAAAGCGGATGAGCCTGAAAGTTTTTATGCAGCTACTAAAAGGGCTAATGAGCTTATGGCTTATAGCTATCACCAAAGTTTTGGTATAAAATCTTGTGGTTTAAGATTTTTTACAGTCTATGGCCCCTATGGTCGCCCCGATATGGCCTATTATTCCTTTACGCAGGATTTCTTAGCGGGCAGGCCTCTTAAGGTTTACCATGAGGGGAAGGCTCTTAGAGACTTCACTTACATAGATGATATTGTAGAGGGGATAGTAAGTGTTATAAATAGAGCACCCCTTCAAGGTATTTATAACCTGGGCTCTTCCGATCCTTATTCCACGCTAGAGCTTATAGGTTGCATAGAGGACTATTTTGGTAAAAAGGCTTTAATTGAATTTGTCCAAGGACCCAAAGGGGATGTTGATAAAACCTACGCCTGCCTAACTCACTCTTTCAATGATCTAGAATTTAAACCAAAAACCTCTTTAAAAGAGGGGATGAGATCCTTTTTAGATTGGTATAGTTCGTATCACAAACTTCAAGTTCAATTAAATTAGGCACTGTCATTTAAAGCTTCGGCAATAGCTTCTAAAATATCAGATGCCATGATTGCTTTGGGGGATTGATTTTGGATGGCAATCATCCCAGCAAGACTATGAAGTCCTACTCCAAGTAAGGTTGCTGTTAAAGAATCGATCCCTTTAGATAAAAATCCACCAATCATTCCTGCAAGGACATCTCCAGATCCTGCTGTAGCCATAGCAAGAGGAGCAAAGGCTGCAATGAGGGGTTTTTTATCCTGATGTAAAATCCAGCTATGATGACCCTTGATGACAAGGGTAAGCCCTGATTGTAAAAGATGGTTTGATGAGAGTTTTACCATCTCATCAAAATCATCGGTTGTAATTTTCAACAGTCTTTTGAGCTCATCAATATGGGGAGTTAAAACAACATGTGGGTGCAGTTTGGATAAATTTAACGATTCTAAAGCGCCGCTATCAATCACGCAGGGAATATTTTTTTCAAGAAATTTAGAAACAATTTGGATATGAGCTGAATTAATCATAAGCCCTGGCCCAAAAACGGCGGCTATTTTTTGTTTATCTAAAAACTTATCAATGTCGTCCACTTCATGCTGAGTCACCTCAGGGGCCAAATCATTAAAAAATAAAGAGCCTTTTTCATGGAATAGGCGAACAAGTCCAGCACCCACTTTATAGGCCGCTTTTGTATAAAGATAGCTAGCTCCTCGATAAGATGAACTAGAGGCTAAGCCTAAAACCTGTCCTCGTTGGTATTTATGATAAGAGGGTTTTTCTTTGGGATATAATCCTGCAATACTATCAGGGATTAATAAATGGCCAAGCGCTTTTTTATGGCCTATTTCTTTTTTCAAGCCAATTTCTACATGATCGATATGACCAGAATGGGATCTGCCCTGTTTAACAAAAAGTCCCCATTTAGGAAGGCCAATACTTAAAGTAAGATCGCATTCAATAGCAGATTTTCCTTCCCCGCTTTCTCCTTCAATTCCTGAAGGAATATCGATCGCAATTTTATAAAAATGGGATAAATTGATTTGATCAAAGAGGGCTTTAATATCGGCATGAACAGGCCCTTTAAATCCAGCTCCATAAACCCCGTCAATGAGGCAGTAACGTCCCTGTTTAGGAAGATGAAAGGGCTTAATCACATTAAAAGATTCAAGCTGCTCATAAAAATGAGAAGTTTCTGATTTGAATTCCGATTTTTGATAAAGACACATCACAGTTATTTCAAAGCCTGCTTCAAGACAATGCATGGCTAAGCAAAGAGCATCAGCTCCATTTAATCCTTTACCGACAATAAAAAGGAGATGGTCTTGAGAATGAATATGATTAATTAAATTCTCAAAAAGAGCCCTTCCAGAGGTTTCAATTCTTTTTATCGGATCTTGAATATCCCAAACCTTTTCTTCTTCGAGCATAACAGTCGGGGTGATGATCGGTATCATAGAGTTTCATCCTTAATGCTACGGGTGAGTAATGTTTTAACCGCCTCGTGAGGATTTAAATCTTTGTAAAGGATTTGAAAGACAGCTTCTGTGATCGGAGCGGCAATTTTATGATGGTGCGCTAGTTGATAGGCCGAAACACAAGTATACATCCCTTCAACGGCCATCCCGATGGTCTCTTTAGCTTTTGTGGGATTTTGTCCACTGGCTATTAGATGCCCAAAGCGGTAGTTGCGTGAAAGGGTAGATAAACAGGTGACGCATAAATCTCCAAGACCTGCCAGCCCGTTGAGAGTTTCAGAAAGGCAACCTTTAGTTACAGAGAGTTTTTTTATCTCATGAAGGCCACGAGTCATAAGAGCAGCTTTTGTATTATCACCAAACCCTAGACCATCTGAAATACCACAAGCGATGGCAATAATATTTTTCATAGCCCCGCCAAAAGCGACCCCTTGCATATCATTATTGGGATAGACTCTAAAATAGGGGGTGAGAAATAAATCAGCGACTTTATACATAAGATCAGGATCGTAACTTGAGCTGACAACAGAGGTTGGTATTTTCAGAATAACTTCTTCAGCATGAGAGGGCCCAGAAAGGCAGGCTATAGAGGATTTAGAAGATTCTCCAAGGACATCAAACACCACCTCTGGAAGTAAAAGTTCTGTATTTTGCTCTATTCCTTTTGAGGTAATCACAATGGGTGTGCCTTTATGATAATGCAATTTTAGTTTTTCAAATACAGGTCTAATTCCGGCAGAGGTTACAGATTCTATAATATAATCAGCCCCTTTTAGACACGCTGCAAGATCGGTTGTTGCATGAAGATTAGGATCGGCTTTACCTTGGGGAAGTTTTGGATGAATACGGGTGTTTTCAATACGGTCTGCTAAATCCCCATTATGGGTCCATAGCATGACCTTGTGCCCTTTTTCAGCAAGAAGATTGGCTAAACTAAAACCCCAGGTGCCAGCACCTAGATAGGCAATTTTCATAAATATCTGTTTATCCTAGTTTAAAAATTTATCGCTCGCTAAAGCTTCTATAGCTTGTTGGCAGGCTTTTATTCCATAAAGACCTTCTTTTTCTTTTAAAGGTTGGAAAATTTTGGAAGATTCCGCCACTTGGATCCCTATTTTATGAGCATAGAATAAAAGATCAAAAATAAATGTTTCATATTTTTTAACATTTACCATTTCATAATCATCTCCTGTAAAACAGGAATAATTTTTTAAAGCGGTATGAATGGGAAGTTTTAATCGAGAACATTTTTTTGCAAATTCATAGCTAAAACCTAATAATCCCGTATTTGCATACTGCAAATCCGTGTTTGGATTTTCTGTATATTCGATGATGCGAATTCCATTTTTTGTTTGAGCAATTTTTCCTAAATTTTTTTGATTAGAAGCTGTAGCTAGAATAGACACCTCATAATCATTTAAAAAATTGAGGACATGATCTTTAAAAAAAAGGGGGGCTATAGGATTATCGATCGGGATGATTTCAAATCCTAAAATAGAATCATCAGGGTTTTCAAAGAATCCGTTTTTATCCAATAAATGAAAAATTTCTCCATTACCATTTGGACCTAGATGGATGGATTCTTTATTTTTTAAAACAAGCTTATCATCTAAAGTTACTAAAGGAAGCTCATCTTGAATCAAAACGATAAGTTGATCACTATCTAGATCAAAAAAATTTTTCTCTTCTAAATGCTTTTTTATGGGCTCAAATCCGTCAGGAGACACGATCAAAAAGGCTTGGAGTTTTTGATTCAGTTGAAAAGAGGCCTCTTTGATTTTTGCACAGAAATGACCGATGAGAGAGGTTCCATTAATTTCAAATAAAGCCTTTGGGAAACCGGCACCCAGTCTTGTCCCTTGACCACCTGCTACTATAATAGGCCTAATTCTTGGATCAATTTCAAAAGGCTCTTTTATAAAGGAAACATCTGGATTTGAAATCTTCTCTAAATTTTTTGGCTCATAAAAAGGCAAGCTTTGTAAAGCGTTCATAGCTCTTTCTATCTGCTCTTCAAGCTCAAATGAGGGTTTAAAAGAGCCATTTTTAATAAAGAGCCCGTTACCTTTAGAAGGTGGCACGCTTTCTAAAAGGGTATCTTTTGAAAGAAGAGATAGATTTTCAAGGGGAGCCAAATAATATTTATGAATCAGCTTTTTATTGAAAGTTGTCGCTGGATAATTTAGTAAGCCAACTCTTGGATTTGCCCAAAAAGAGATAAGGTGCCAAGGCTTTTGAACATCAAGGTAGTAAAGGATGTTTAAAAGACCAGAGTCGGGTCCTATAAATAAACACTTTCCATCGTGCATTAAAGAGAGAAATTCAAAAAGAGAGGTTTTCCCTCTAAGATCTAAATCGCAGGCAGTTTTTATCTGAGGACTATGGCCTATAGCAATTGTGAAATAGCCTTTAGCTTTCAAATCCTCAATAATAAATTCCCACGTAGTAGAAGGTAGGTTTTTTTCAAACCCGTAAACAGTTTCTGAGTGAATGTGTAATAAAGCAAGTGGCTTTGCTGTGTCTATTGGATAGGATTTATAAAAGGAGGATTTCCAAGAAAGTTTGGGGGCAAAATGCTTTTTTTCTTTTTTAACCCAGTAAGCGGGATCAGGACGATTAAAAATCAGATTAAAATCCTCTTGGATGAGGCCAAGGTCCTCTAAAATGAGATCGTAGCGCTCTTCCTGTTTACGGATTAGGCGAGGACTTTCATAAATTTTTAGCGAAAAATCTAATAAATAAAAGCCCTCAATGAGATCTTTTCTTGTAATAACAGAGATTTCAGCCATTGGGCAGTACTTATAAATAGTCTTAATAAGAGGATAGAGCTCTAGAGGGATATCCCCAAGACCCCGATTCCAAAAAAGCAAAATTTTGGCTTGGCTATTTTGCTTTTTTAATTTTTGAGTAAAAGGGTTAGGGGTAACAGATCGCCAAATATTTCTAAGATGACCCATATTGACCCATTAGCGGTTTTAGTTTTTCAAAAACATCTTCGGGGAGCAAATTTTTCATACATGCATGATCAAGCGGGCAATTTCTTTTAAAGCAGGGTCCGCAGGGCGTTTTATGATTAAGAACTAAAGAATTTAAACTCATAGGTCCTGTTAAAACAGGATCTGTGGGTCCAAATAAAGCCACAAGGGGAACTTTAAGGCCATCTGCTATGTGCATAGGTCCACTATCGTTACAAATGACACAACGTGCTTTTGCAATCAGTTTTTTTAAATCACCAAGCGTTGTTTTTCCGATTAGATCGATAAGATTTTTATGCAAAAAGTCTATTTTTTCCTGTGTAGCGTCTCCACAAAAAACAATCGGCAGATCAAAATGTTCTAAAAGTAGTTTTGCAAGCTTTTTGTAATACTCAAGAGGCCAGGTTTTTGCTAGGCCATAACTGGCTCCTGGATGGATGAGAATATAGGGTTTATTAGTATCTATTCCTAAAATGATACCATCACCGTCTAAATTGTCAGGCTTTTCTAAAATAGAATCCAGGCTGGAAAAAGAAATGTTTAGCGGTTTAAGAAGTGACAAATATTGTTTTTTTTGATGATGAGTTTTATCCCACCTCATTTGATGGGTTAAGAAAAAAGAACCTAAAAATCGTTTAGATCCAATTTTTACAGGAACTTTTAATCCCAAAAGCTCAAACGCAGAAGAAAAGGATCTGGTGCAGACAATAGCAAGATCATAGTTTTCTTTTTTTAAATCTTTTTTAATTGGTAAGGGTAAGAGTTTTTTCCAGAAGGTTTTTTCTTTAACAAAACCAAAGACTTTTTCGATTCGGGTATCTTTTTTAAAAATTTCATCAAAAGGTTTTCTAATGACTGCATGGATTTTGGCTGATGGGTAGGCTATAGCTAGGGCTTCAATAATTACAGTAGCCATAACACAATCACCAAGCCAATTAGGAAACCTAATAAGAATTTTTTTTATATCTTGCATAGCCTGCATTATACCCTTTTTGGAGTTTCTTATCCTGGCTTTAAAAACATAAAAACAATTAAAGGTTTAGTAAAAGTCTAGAGAATAGATAAAAATTGGTTTTCAAAATCAATATAAATTTTTTTACCATAGAAAAAATTGGTTCCCAAAATCCCATCGAAAGGAGGGGAATAATCCACAGATAAAATATCTAAAGTGATAGGTCCAAATTGAACCTGGTTTAAGCTAAAAGAATCTAAAGTCAAAGTCTTATAATAATCGCTAGAATCTTCTATATTGGGATCTTTTTTTTCATAAATAACACTTGTCCCAGCTCCAGAATCTAATAAAAATCTTTTCTTTCCTAAAGGGGTATCAAACAGGCAAATAATGCCTGAATCTTCTTCATAACTAAGGGGAATTTTCTTTAAAGATGTCAAGAAACCATAGGGAAACCTAAACAAGGGGGTTGCCCCTTTTTTATAAAGAGAGAGGCTATGATTTTTAAAATCCATTAAGAGATTGAAATTTTGTAAAAAATAGTGCCCGATAGAGGCTTCATCGGGTTTACTTTCATTGAAAGAAAGGCCGCTTAATTTAAACGGAGAGTTTTTATGGCCGTGAGATTCTTTTTCTAATGTTGCGGCGCTATCATGCATGGGACTTAAAGACTTTACATAAAGATGTTTTGCTTTGATTCCTAAAAAATTGG
>CAIPRZ010000089.1 GCA_903867585.1 uncultured Chlamydiae bacterium | reverse complement strand
TATTCTTTGCTTAAAAAAATCACTCCCGAAAAAAAAGTAGAATTTCAATTTAGTATCATTAAAGAAGAAGAGGAATTAGAAAAGGTCTTAAATCATTTAAAAAGATCTAAATCTCCTGTTATTGACTTAGAGACAACCTCTGTAGATCCCTTAAATGCTGAAATTGTAGGCATGTCTTTTGGTGATGAGAATTTTCATTTTTATTATCTTCCTTTTAATGCCCATTTAAATAAAAAAGCCCTTCTTGAAATTCTAAAACAGCTAGAAGCCATTTCTTGGATCGGTCATAACATTAAATATGACATGCGAGTTTTAGCAAAAGAACAGATCTTTTTACCGCTTGCTTTTGATACTATGGTAGCTTCCTATTTAGTCGCTCCCAATCAAACAAAACACAATCTTGATATTTTATCTTTAGAGTATTTCGAGATGAAAAAAATTAGCTATGAGTCTTTAGTCGGTAATAAAAAGACGGTGACACTCGATAAAGTACCTATTGATGAAGTAGCTAAGTATTGCTGCGAAGATTCTTTCATGACCTTAAGACTAAAAGATCTTTTTGAGCCCAAATTAAAACAAATGGGATTAGATCCTGTTTTCTTTGATATCGAGATGCCCCTGATTCCCGTTCTGGCGCGAATGGAAAATTTTGGAATTTATGTCGATGCTCCCTATCTAAAGGAACTTGGACATAAACTTTTGCATAAATCTAAAGAATTAGAAAAAACCATTTTTCATGAAGCTGGCCACCAATTTAATATAAATTCTCCGAAGCAACTTGGTCATATTTTATTTGAGGTTCTAAAAATTAAGCCTCCTAAAAAAACAAAAACCGGCTTTTCAACCTCAGCAGATGTTCTTGAATCTCTTCAAGAGCAAGCCCCCTTTGTTACTCAGATTCTTGAATACCGGACCAACGAAAAGCTTAGAACTACCTATGCTGAAGCTTTATATGAACAAATCAACCACCAGACAAAAAGGATCCATTGCACCTTTAATCAAAATGGAGCTGCGACTGGAAGGCTCTCTTCTCAAGACCCCAATTTGCAAAACATTCCTATCAAAACAGAAGAAGGAAGAGCCATAAGAAAGGCCTTTAAACCCCAGCATCCTCACTATAGCTTTGTTTCCTTAGATTATTCACAAATTGAGTTAAGGCTCCTAGCCCACATGAGCGGGGATCCGATTCTAGTTGAGGCTTTTAAACACCATCAAGATATTCATCAAAGAACAGCAAGCGAAGTCTTTGGGGTTCCCTTAAAAGAGGTTACCCCCCAGATGCGACAAAAAGCTAAAGCTGTTAATTTCGGCATTCTTTACGGCCAACAGGCCTTCGGTCTATCTCAAGGATTAAATTTATCGATGAGTGAAGCCAGTGATTTTATAAAAAAATATTTTCACACCTACAAAAAAGTAAAAGATTATTTGGAATCGCAAAAAGAATTTGCTAAAAAGCACGGCTATAGCGAAACCCTCACAGGTAGAAAACGGCCAATTCCTGATATTTCAGCTAAAAATGCCATTGTAAGAGCGGCTGCTGAAAGACTAGCTATTAATACTCCTCTTCAAGGAACAGCTGCTGATCTAATCAAAATTGCCATGATAAATATAGATAAAAAAATTTATAAAACAGACGATCCTATAGCCCATATGCTTCTTCAAATTCATGATGAATTATTATTTGAAGTGAAAGATGAACATGTAAGTAAACTCTCGAGCCTAGCTAAAAAGGAAATGGAAGAGGTGTTTACACTAAAAGTTCCTTTAATTGTGGATATTTCGGTTGGAAAGAATTGGGGAGAATGTTAAATTTGATTAAGATTGCCGTAACAGGCCCGATTTCCTCTGGGAAGTCCACTGCTTGCGAGCTTTTGGCAAAGCATAAAGCTTATGTCATGAGCGCTGACGATGTTGTTCACAAACTCTTACAGTCAAACATAAACATTCAAAATCAAATCATACAGCTTTTAAATAAAAAAATATCATTTGCCGACTCTTCTTACCGAAAGCAAATTGCTGATGCGATTTTTAATGATTATGCTCTGTTAGATAAGTACGAAAAACTTTTACACCCTCTAGTAATAGAGGCTATAAAAGAGGGGTATCATAAATGTCTAGAAAGCGGCTCTTATAAAATGTTTGTATGTGAAGTGCCTTTGCTTTTTGAAACGAAAATGGACACGCTTTTTGACAAGATACTCTATGTCCAAGCCGATTCAAATACCTGTATCGAACGCTTTATAAAAAAAACACCTTATAAAGCTCCTGAGTGGCACAAACGGATGAATCGATTTGACTCTGAACCCTTAAAAAAAAATAATTCCTTTTTTACGATTGTCAACAACGGCAACATAAAAGAGCTTAGTCAACAGATAGATAACTTTTTAAATTCACAAGCTAACTAGGAGCTTTCCCTGCAATGCACCCTGATGAAAATAATTTACCTATAAATGATTCTAATAAATCAGAAACTCCAGACCCAACAGCTGTTATAGAGCCTACATCTATTACGCGGATTGCTGATTTGCAGCGAATGAATATCGATCAATTAGCTCAATACGCTAAAAATATTGGCGTCAAAAACATCGGAGCCCTGACTAAATCTCAGCTTGTATTTGAAGTTGTAAAACTCATTTCTGAAAGACCTAATGAAACATTAGTCGGTGAAGGGGTTCTTGAAGTGCTTCCTGATGGATTTGGTTTCCTCCGTTCTCCTAACTATAACTATCTACCTTCTGCCGAAGATATCTATGTATCTCCTGCACAAATTAGACGCTTTGATATTAGAAAAGGAGATACTGTTTACGGAACCATCCGCTCTCCAAAAGAAAAAGAAAAATACTTTGCCCTTTTAAAGGTGGATAAAATCAATAACATCTCTCCTGAAAAAGCAAGAGACCGTATTTTATTTGAAAACTTAACGCCTCTTTATCCTCAACATCGCCTTGTTATGGAGACAGCCAAAGACAAGCTGACAACACGGGTTATAGATCTAGCCTCTCCTGTTGGTAAAGGTCAAAGGGGTATGATTGTGGCTCCTCCAAGATCTGGTAAAACCATGATCATGCAAAATATTGCCAACTCCATTACAACCAATAATCCTGATGTCATCTTAATGGTTCTTCTTATCGATGAAAGACCTGAAGAGGTTACAGATATGATTCGTAGCGTTAAGGGTGAGGTTATCTCTTCTACCTTTGATGAGCCGCCAGAGCGCCACGTACAAATTGCTGAAATGGCTATTGAAAAAGCGCGTAGACTTGTTGAATATCATCATGATGTGGTTATCCTTCTTGACTCCTTAACGCGTCTTGCAAGAGCTTATAACACCGTTCAACCTCACTCTGGAAAAATCCTCACAGGTGGTATCGATGCTAACGCCCTTCATAAGCCTAAAAGATTCTTTGGAGCAGCACGTAATGTGGAAGAAGGTGGTTCTTTGACTATCATTGCAACCGCTCTTATTGACACTGGATCTCGTATGGATGAGGTCATTTTCGAAGAATTTAAAGGTACAGGTAACATGGAACTTGTTCTTGATCGCCGAATTGCCGATCGTCGTGTTTACCCAGCTATTGATATTATCAAAAGCGGTACTCGTAAAGAAGATCTTCTCTATCATCCAACAGAACTTGAAAAGATTTATCTCATGCGTGGAGCCCTTGCGGACCTCGCTCCTCTTGACGGGATGAATTTACTTCTTTCTAAACTAAAGAAAACCTCAAGCAATGCGGAGTTCCTCCTTTCAATGAAAGACTAAGCCACCAAGTGGCCCTTATTCTGGGAGCTTGTTTAATCCTCACCGGTTGTACAGCTCCTAGAGTATCTTCTAAAAAAGAACCTGTAAAAATTAGCCTCTCTAAAGACCCTGTGACCTTAGATCCCAGGAAAGCGCACGACCTTGCCTCAAGCTCCTTGTGTTTTATGCTCTATGAGGGCCTTTTTAGAACTTCTGAAAAAGGCCATATTGAATTTGGGATTTGTCAGGACATCTGCGTCTCTTCTGACAAAAAAACCTACAGATTGAAACTCAAAAAAACTTATTGGTCAGATGGGTCAGAGCTGACAGCGTTTGATTTTAGAGATTCGTGGCTGTCACAATTAGACCCCGATTTCCCCTCTCCTTTTGCCTATCTTTTTTACCCCATACACAACGCTAAAAAATATAAGCAAAAGCAATGTAGCCTGGATCAAGTGGGTATTAATGCCATTGATAAACAAACTTTGGAAATAAAGCTTGAATATCCTAAATCAGATCTTTCTGGACTGCTTTCTTTCAGCCCTTTTTTCCCTTATAAAACCTCTCAAAACAGGGTTTTATTCAACGGGCCTTATAAACTTATTCACCTAAAACACCATTCTGAAATTCTGCTCGAAAAAAATAGTTATTACCATGAAGTATCCTCTGTCCAATGCCCAGGCCTTTTAATCCGAATTATCGATTCTGAAACAACGGCTCTACAACTTTTTTATAAAGGAGAACTCGATATCCTTGGAGGTCCTCTATCTGGGATTCCTTGTGAGGAGTTAAAAACAAAAAAACCTGATTATTTACAGCCCATGGCAGGGTCTACACTCTGTGTTTTTAATACCCAATCTCCCCTTTTTCAAAATGTGAATTTAAGAAAAGCCTTTGCCTTAGCTATTGATCATGATGCACTTTCAAAGCTGTTTCCTTTTCCTATAAAGCAAATTAAAAGCTTCCTTCCAGAATATTTTTCATCAAATATAGGTTCACTATTTGAATCTAAACCAAGCTCTGAAGCTAATATTTATCTTGAGAAGGCTCTTAAAGAACTCAATCTTGATAAAAAGGAGCTTAACCATCTTTGTTACTATTTTGGGGGGAAAACAGAACATGCTAAAATTGCTCAGGTTCTTCATGCTTGTTGGAAAAAAAACTTAAAAGTGGATGTGAATTTGGTGAAGCTAGAGCATAAAATGCTCTCTTCTAAAATTGCTGATAAGCAATTTGATATGGCTCAATCGCTATGGCTTGCCCCCTATGATAATCCCCTAGCGCTTCTAGATAGATTTAATGATAAAACATGCGCTAAAAACTTCTCTAGTTTTGCCTCAAAAGATTTAAGCCTTTTAATAAATCAATTAGAAACAAGTTCATCAACACCTACAATAATTCCCCATATTGAAAAAATCTTGCAAGAACAGATCCCTTTTGTTCCTCTTACAAACTGGCAATATGCCTATTACGTGTCTCCTAAAATTGCCTCTTTAAACTTCACTCCTCTTGGAACTTTGAATTATACCTTTATAAAAATCTCACAAGATTCTTGCAGCTCATCCCCTCGCTAAGGTATATAAAGAAAAAACAAATCATTACGATACTATGCGCTGGCTTTTAACATTATGTATCTCTTCTGGCCTTGGAGTTGGTTATTGGCAATGGCAGAAAGGAAATTTTGATCCGAAAAAATATTTCGATAAGGTTATGCAACAAGATGGGTTTCCAACCCTTGAAGTGCGCTATAGCGCCTCACAGATCATGGAAGCCAATCGAAGAGATCTTATTAAAGATGTTAGACACAAGTATCTTGAATCAGAACTCATGTTTTATCCTTATCTGATGCTTGATGTAAAATTTACCCTTAGAGAAAAGACTAAAGAGGGTGTTTTACTTTGGGATATGGTTGATGGTGAAATGGTTATCGATACCAAAGACTGGCAAAAAACCCATGGATTTGGAGATTGTATAAAAGCTGTTGCTGATAAAAATGAATTTAAGCTTTTAAAAATTTTGGCCCGTAAAGGGGGCAATTCAGATAGAGAAAGTCTATTATCAGCCCTCTCTGTTGAAAACGATACTCTAGAACACTGGATTGATTCTTGCCGAAAGAAAAAACTCATCGTCCTTCAAGGAAATAAATACAGGCTGCACATAGAAAGACCAGTTCTTGAAGCTCTTCCTGAAACCCGTGTTGAAGAAAGACTTGTGACAAAATCTTTAAATAATGCTCTAAGAGCCCCTAAACGTTTTTCCTCAGCCCAAATTGAAAGAATGTGCCGCTCTGCGTTTGGTCAAGATTTTGTGATCAGGAAAAATAGCCTTATCTTCCTACCCGTTCACAGCATCATCGTTCAAAACCCCGATGGTTCGGTTCATACAACTCATTGGAATGCTCTTAACGGCCGACGTCTTACGCCTGCTACTTATTAACCTAAGCAACAAGTAAAACTAGAATCTTAATTCTCTTATTTAAAATATATACGACCAAAGTTT
>CAIPRZ010000088.1 GCA_903867585.1 uncultured Chlamydiae bacterium | reverse complement strand
GTGAGGCCTGGTTAAATTTAATGAGCCTAAATTCAAGAGGTCCTAAGGCCGGCAGGGAACCAACACCTTACCAAAAACAATGTGCCATTGATTTAGCTACCAAAACAGTCACTGTGTCTAAGAATATTTTTGCAGCTATTGGAAGCGCTGTATTAAACTATATTACAGCACCTCCAAGTCCTATTGTAACGATGGGTATGACGGTTTTAGCAGTAGCTGTAATTACAGCCTACGTGGCTTTAGCAGTATTAGCCCCACCAGCGGCTATTTTTATAACAGCTACAATAATGCCCCTACTAGCGCAAATTGCTGAAACATTAGTTACCAAGCTAATTACCCAGTCAATAATGAAGAAAATTATAAATATTAAATCTGATAGAATGAATATGCTGTGTGCTGCAGGTTCTAAAAAGTCTTGTGGTACCTCCTTTGAATCGGCAAATACAGCTTGTAACGAAGCTCTACAAACATTAAAAGGTCGATTACCAAAAGATTCAGAAGACAAGATTTTTAAGGCTTTTCAGGATTTAGCCGATAAAAAATTTACTGGAAAAGAGATGGTTTCAAAAATTCAAAAGGGTGATCTAGTTTTACTACCTACCGGATATACATGTTTTGGTGGGGGACATGCAGCTATGCTGATTTTTTATAATAATCAGATGATGATTTTGAATCGTGGAGAGCGTGATGATCACGACCAAGCCATTGAGTCCTATGCAATTAATCCTAAGCTTGTAAATGAAAAAATCTTAGAAAATTTAAATAACATAAGCTCCACAGTCCATTTTAATGAGAATTATGCAAAGAATAAGTTTTTTGATTATATTTATGACGCCTTACCTCTTGCATTACAGGGGCAAAAAACAGCTGCAACTTTAACATTAAAAAACCAAACTGTCGGTAATTGTCCTTTTGCTGCAGGAAAAGCGGCTTTTAAAGCAGCTTTTTATTTAATAAATAAAGATAAAGCCAATGTGAATGATGAGACAAATCGTTGGAAAAATACTTTTTCTATAGCTGTTAGAAATCATACTCTTAATAAATGCAAAAATTCTTGGATTAATAGCTTTTTATTTTCAGAGTCTATTGCTGAATGTGAAGCTAAATTACAAAATTTCGCAAAGCGCAAAATTAGCCTTTATAATTTTGCAGCTTAAAACCTAAATTAAGGTAAGGAGCTTACCTTAATTTTTACCCAAGCATCTTGGATTTTTTCTTGTCCTGTCAGCTCATTAATAAATAGCATCTTCTTTAAGAGTTCTTTTCGATCTTTCATGATTTCAGCAGTTTGGGGATCAAAATCTACCGAAGGAATTTGCCATAGCGTTGTTGGAAAGAAACTAAAGGTCTCAAAATGCTTTTTCATCGAATCATCGCTGTATAAATAATCCATCAGCTTATGCGCTAAATTACTATTTTTAGACGATTTAGAAAGGCAAAGATTTTCAATCGTAATAAATGAGCCTTCTTCTGGAATTTTAAAACCGATAAAAGGATAGTTTTTAAAACTTCTCCAAATATAGGAACTTGAGGCTACAACAAGAGGGACGTTTTTAGTAGCTAAAAAATAATCAGATCTAAAAGAAGCATAAGCTTCAGTTCTTTTTCTCGACATGCTAAGTAGATCAATCACTACTTGCAGCTCAGAAGGGCTAAGTAGGGACTTAGGTCCAAATAGGTAGTAGCTGGCAAACTGGATCGCTTCTGTTGGGTCATTTGACATGACATATTTGTAATCAAGATCAGGGTTAAAAAGAATATCCCAGCCAGCGCCATCTAATTTTAAAATCTCTTTATTATAACCAAAGCCAAACACTTCCCATTCAAAGGGTAGACTATAGGTATTGTCTTTATCATAAAATTGATTGAGTAATAGGGGATCAATTTTTTTGGCATTTGGAATCAAATCTTTATTAAGCGGCTGTATAAGATCGTATTGAACAAGTTTTGCTACTGCGTAATCAGAAGGGACTATGAGATCATAGCCAGCTCCTTCGGTGGCTTTCATTTTTACAAGAAGTTCTTCATTGGAGGCGTAGTAGCTTAAATGGATTTTCACCCCAAATTTTTCTTCAAAAGCCTTTAAAACACTAGGCTCTAAAATATCGGCCCAGGTCAGGATCGATAGATTTTTTGATTCAATGCTTTTTGGAATTAAATAAGGACTATAGCAAAGCAGACAAAACAAACTGACCCAAATCGAAACGATTAAAAATTTGAGGTATTTTTTAGGCATGCTTTTTCTCTTCGCCTCGCTTTGATAGGGTAAAGTAGACAAGGGCCAGGATTGTGCTAATGATCAGTAATACTGACGATAAGGCATTAACTACAGGTGACACTTCTGAGCGAAGCATTGATAGTAGATAAAGAGAAAGGGTTTGTGATTGGGATCCTGCACAGAAATAGGACAAAACAAAATCATCAAATGAGAGGACAAATACCAAAAGCGCTGTAGAAAAAAGGGCCGATTTTAATTGAGGAACAGCCACCTTAAAAAAGGTTTGCCTTACAGTAGCTCCAAGAACTAATGAGGCCTCATATAATTTAGGATCTAGCTGGGAGTAGCGGCTATATAAAATGGGCAAACTAAAGCCAAGACCTAATAGAGTGTGAGAAATAATTAAGGATATATATCCAAGGGGTATATGAAAAATGGTAAAAAAGCTGAGTAAGGCTACAGCAAGCACGATTTCTGGAATAATAAGGTTACCATAAAAAAGGGTAGTCCATTTTGCTAATTTAGCTCCATGTGCCACCCAATATAAAAACATGAGACTCATGATCAAGCTTAAAATCGTGGCACAAAAAGCCACTTGGAGTGAGATACCAAAAGAATCCCATAAAGCTCCGGAGGAAAAGACAAGCTCTTTATACCAATCAAAGGTAAAGCTTTTCCAAGGGGCTGGAAATCTATCTGAATTAAAAGAAAAGACGACAATGACAATAAGGGGCAGATAGAGAAAAAAATAACATAAGAATGTAAAAAACTTTAAAAAAGGGTTTTTCTCTTTCATGAATTTTTACCAAGCCATAGATCAAAAATTTTATAAAAAAGACCACACGCTGCCATGAGAATTAAGCAGGAGTAGATGGCAAAGGCAGAGCCTAATAAAACAGTTCCATCTCCTAAAAGAAAATGGGAGATCACACTTCCGGTAAACATAAATTTATCTCCACCCATGAGTTCTGGAATCGCAAATTCTCCAAATGTAGGGATAAAGACTAGAAAAAAGCCGGCACGCAATGAAACTTTAGACATCGGCAGGATGATTTTATTAAAGGTACCTAAAAATCCAGCCCCCAGATCGTAAGAGGATTCAATCAATTTAACATCGATTCTTTCAAGCCCTGAGTAGATCGGTAAAAGACAAAAAGGCAAATAATAATAAACAAGCATCAGCATGATGGCAAAGGTGCTGTTTATAAAGCTTTTGGGGTTAACAACAATTTTTGTCATCATCAGGAATTGATTCAAGATACCGTCGGTTTCAAGAACATAAAACCAGGAATAGACATGGATTAAAAAGTTTGTCCAAAAAGGGATTAGGATTAAAAAAAGGAGGATATTTTTATACTTTTTAACCTTGTATGACAACGTATAGGCTAATGGAAACGCCAGAATAACGCATAAGATCCCATTGAAAGTGGCCATAGCAAGAGATGCTAGAATCGATTTAGAATAGCTTGAATGGAAAAAGGGGCGAAATTTAGATAAGTTAATGCCATTTCCGTCGATAAAACAGGAAATTATCAAAATACAAAGGGGAATAACAAAAAATAGAAGTTGCCAAACAAACGGGGCAATTCCGATGCCAAAGGCTTTAAGTTTTTTTAATTTCATTGTTCTAGAAGTACCACGTTCTCTTTTTG
>CAIPRZ010000087.1 GCA_903867585.1 uncultured Chlamydiae bacterium | reverse complement strand
GTTATATCCAGAGCCATCATGAGCGGTATTTTGACTTGGCAAAAACCAATCAGAAAAGGCTCCACCTCTATAACTTTGACAAGCTCTAAAAGCAGGATATAAAGTTAAGCTAGGATTTATACCAAGTATGGTTAACATATTTTCAGCTCCAAAAGGACTTGTAGCACCTGTATCAGCACCAGCAATACCCCATGTAAGCCCGGCAAGACTTGTATCCTCACTCCCGTTTGCATCAAGATAAATAAGCGAGCAGACAAGTCCATGTTGACCTGTTTCATCCACATAGCACACTACCCCACCTTGAGCATAGTCTCCTACTTGATAAGTTATGGGCACTGGAGGCACAGCTTCATCTGTTGATACTGGATTATTACTAGAGCCTTGGTTTAGGTATTTTTGTGATACTGGGTTATTCCCTCTGCCTCCTGCTTTAGCTTGGGAAATGGGGTTAGCAGCTTGTAGGGTGCTTAGTAATAACCCTAGTGTTAGGATGGTGGTATTTAGTATTTTATTCATTTCACTGCATGGAGTTATAAAATTTTTTAGCTATTTTTTCTAAAGAATTTATTTAGGCAAAGAGTTTTTTTGGGGCTTATTTTTTAAACCTAAAAATTCCAAAATCAGTTATGGCTATAGAGCTAATCAATCAGAATAAACTTATGAATGCCCCGATTTTAAAACTGCCAGATCTTCTTATTAACCAAATCGCTGCTGGTGAAGTTGTAGAAAACCCTGCATCCGCCATTAAGGAACTTGTAGAAAACAGTCTTGATGCCGGGGCTTCGCAAATCGATGTCGTGATTAAATCGGGGGGATTTTTATCTTTTAGTATTACTGATAACGGCCATGGGTTAAGGGAAGAAGAGATACTAAAAGCTTTTGAAAGACATACGACCTCTAAACTAAAAGCCTTATCAGATTTTGAGTCGCATCAAAAAATGGGATTTAGGGGTGAGGCACTAGCCTCTATCGCTGCGTGCTCAAAAATCATCCTTAAAACAGCGATGGAAGAAGGATACGGACACTTATGTGAACTTCATGGGGGAGTTTGTATTTCTCAACAAAGTGTGAGTATGAAAAAAGGGACCTCAATCGAGGTTAAAGAGCTTTTTTATAATACACCTGCTCGCAAAAAATTTCAAAAAACGACGACAAGCTCTATTGCAGAAATCCAAAAACTGATTTTTTCTCTTATCCTTGCGCATCCACAAGTCAGCTTTAGTTTAAAATCGGATCAGTCTGTACTGATTGAGGCCTCTATTGAAAAAGGGCTAGATATGAAAAAAGCCTTTAAAAAAAGAATCTATTCCCTTTTTCCAGACTTTAATATTGAAAAAGGCCGTTTTTTAGAATTAAACGATCCGATCGTCTCAATTATGGGCTATTTAGCCCCTTTTGAAAAACATAGCCCCCATCGTCGTGGACAATATTTTATCGTCAATCACCGCCCGATTGAATCCATCGCCCTCTCTTCTGCTATTGGAGAAGCTCTTAAAACATTCTTACCAGAGAATCGCTTTTTTCAAGGGGTGTTCCATCTGAATATCGATCCTAAATGGATCGACATCAATATTCATCCGCAAAAAAAACAGATCCGTTTTGCTGAAGAAGACTATGTTAAAAACCTTTTAAAAACTCTTGTCACTCCTGAGCTTTCTTCCTCTATTTATCAGGTTCCTCAAACAGCTATTCCCATTTTTAATTATGAAATAACAAAAAAGCTTGAGATGGATACGCAGCTGCCCCTTTCGTATCCCCAAATAAGTAGTTATTACAAAACCGTTGGCTATTATCCCCCTTACTTACTGATCGATTCAGAAGAAATTAAACAGATATCTGAGTCTAAAGGTCTTGTTTTATTTGATGTGCCACAAGCAGCAAAGATGATGAAAAAAAAGGATTTTTTAGCTGGAGGCTTAGCGGTAGAATCCCAAGGTTTGTTAATTCCACATCCGGTGAAAATAGAGGCTCAAAATAGAGGCTCTGTTGCCAAATGGGGCTTTATTATCGATGAAGCCGGGCAATTATTGTCACATCCCTTAGATCTGAATTTAGATCTCTCTATTGAGGTTTGTCAAACCCTCAATGGATTACTTTTAGAAGGGACAAGTTTTGAGAAGATGTGTGATTATTATTTTGATAGGGTTTATCACAATAAACGATTTGATCATCAGGGGGCCTTGAAAATTTTAGGTCTTTGTTTACAAGATTTAGTCTCCTATCGTTCAGCGTGTTTTTGTATTCTATCTGATAAAAAGCTAAAGGAATTATTCTATGGATAAGCAGGCTCTTGTGAGTTGTCAAAAAGACTTAAATCATGATGAGGCCCTTCTTATTGAAGATCCTTATGATCTTTTTTATTTTTTAAAAAAGCCCCTTTCTTTAGGAAGTTTACTGATTGAAAAAGATAAAGCCTCTTTATTTGTCGATGGTCGTTATTTTAGCGCTTTTCATCAGATTAAACCTGTTGTTACCTATCCATCAGAAAACGGAGGTTTTTTAACTTATATCAAATCAAGCACGATAAAAACTCTGATTTTTGATTCTGAAAAAACATCCTATTTACGCTCTGAAGTTCTAAGAGCCACTTTAAATTTAGAGCCAAGAGCTCAATTACTCAAACACCTAAGGCTAATTAAAAGCCCCGAAGAAGAAAAGCTCATCTCTCAAAGTTCAAGCCTCCTTGTTACCATTTATAAAGAGTTTTTAACCCTGCCTAAATTAGGGCTTACAGAAAAACAGATCGCTTCCCAGTTTAAAATCTTGAGCCTTGAAAAAGGGGCTGAAGATTTTTCTTTTGAGCCTATTATTGCTGTCGGTGAAAATTCAGCCTATCCCCATCACCGGCCAACAAATAGAGTTTTAAAAGAGGGGGATGTGATGCTTGTTGATGTGGGTGTTACATTAAATAGTTATCAATCCGATATGACTCGAATGGTTTTTTTTGGTAATGTTCCCAAAAAACTCTTAAACTATCACGACCAGGTTCTTGAAGCTCATCAAGCCGCTTTACATTTATGTAAACCTGGAACTTTGATCGGCGAGCTGGATCGAGCGGCGCGCTCTGTTTTTAAAAAACATGGAACAGAACATCTATTTTGTCACTCGCTTGGTCATGGACTTGGGATTGAAACCCATGAATCCCCCAGAATCAAATTTGATGGTCCTGATAAAGATCTCCCCTTGAAAAAAGGGATGGTAATCACCATAGAGCCGGGTCTATATGAAGAAGGTCTTGGTGGAATAAGGCATGAGGATTTGATTGTGATTACAGAAAATGGGTACACTAATTTTTATCCAAGCTATTTTTAATATTTATTGTTATTAAAAAAGGTTCCATAAGGGATAAAAAGGGTGAAAGTTTTTTATGAAGTCGTGGTCATTGGTTACTCGATGGGTTTTTTATCAGGCCTCTATCACAATCATTATCATCACAACCGCTTTTTTTAGCGTAGAGACCCTTGTACACCTCGGAGTAGGCGCTGGTATTAAAGCGTCTGTCCAGATTTTAAAACCCGAAATCATCGAATTAAATAACCAAGATCTAGAAGCCTATTTTTTAAAAGTTCAACCGGCCTTTGTTG
>CAIPRZ010000086.1 GCA_903867585.1 uncultured Chlamydiae bacterium | reverse complement strand
TGGCTATTTAATAAGCCCAGGATTTGCAACTGCATCTATGAATTATGTGGGTTGTAAATCGCTTGATTTTTCTTTATTTGCGGTTTTAAAAGAGCGTCTTTACGCCCCTTTGGATAAAGACTATAAGTACGAGGCTAAATCGTTTATCGATATTTTTGTTTATCGCGGAGCTAAAACGGTGATGAGTTTAAGTTTAATTGCGCTTGGCGCTTTCCATTCCCATCTATTTTTTGGTCTATTTCTTGTGACTTTAGTGGGCTCTTGGTTTTGGATTGCTAAAGTCCGTTTAAATCGCTACAGCTTGCAAAATCAATCTTAAGATAATTTCCTTTCTTTTTTAATTTTTGATCTACTAACGTAAAAAAAAATTACAAGGTTAGATCATGAAAGCTCAAATTAAAACATCCTTAAGTTCACAAGCTCTCATTCAAAATCCAAAACTTAACAAGGGAACTGCCTTTACTAAAAAAGAGCGGGATGAATTAAATCTCCATGGTTTTTTACCCACAGCGGTTTCTAATCTTACGGATCAAGTTCGCCGTAGATATGCCCGGTTTTCCTCTCTTGGGACTAATATTGAAAAATCCCTTTTTTTAGCCGATCTTCAAAACACCAACGAGGTCTTATTTTATAAACTTGTTAGTGAACATGTTAAAGAGATGCTCCCTCTTGTTTATACACCCACTGTTGGGGATATGTCGCAGCAGTTTTCAGAATTGCACTCGCAACATCGGGGTTTATATTTAAGCCTGGATATCGAAGATAAGATGGATGATATTTTTTCTCATCTAGACTCTAAAGATATTGAGGTGGTTGTAGTAACAGATGGCGAAAGGATTTTGGGATTGGGGGATTTAGGAATAGGGGGTATTGCTATTCCTATTGGAAAACTAGCTCTTTACACCCTTTTTGGGGGTATTAATCCATCTAAAACCCTACCCATTGTTTTAGATGTAGGAACTAACAATAAAGAGCTTTTGAATAATAGGTATTATCAGGGTCTCAAGCATGAAAGAGTGCAAGGGGAAAGGTACGACCGTTTTATAGCCTCATTTATTAAAGCGCTTAAAAAACACTTTCCTAAAGTTCTTTTGCAATGGGAAGATTTTGCAAAAAATAATGCCGCAAGACTTCTTAATACTTATCGCGACAAGCTTTTATCTTTTAATGATGATATTCAAGGAACAGCAGCTGTTGCTCTATCTGCCATGATTACAGCCTCCCATATCCAAAAAATACCCCTTAAAAATCAAAAAGTGGTGATTTTTGGAGCAGGGTCTGCAGGTCTTGGTATCGCTGAAAAAATCGTATTTGCTCTAACTCAAGAAGGGGTGGATAAACATAAAGCCTATGAAAGTGTCTATTTAATTGATCGAGATGGGTTGATATTAACCACATCACAGGTTTCTAAAGAGCAAGCTATATTTGCTAAAAAACCCGTGGGATCTAAACAGGATTTAGAATCGGTCATTCGGCAAGTAAAACCCACACTTTTGATTGGGGTTTCTGGACAGGCTAAAACTTTTACAGAATCGATTGTTAAAGCGATGATGGAATATCAAGAACATCCTGCAATTTTCCCTTTGTCTAATCCCAATAAATGTGCAGAAGCAGATCCTCAAGATATCCTAAATTGGACCCATGGCAAAGCCATTATTGCTACAGGATCTCCCTTTAAAGAGGTTAAGTATAACAATGAGCCCTACGCAATTTCACAATGCAATAACGTCTATATTTTCCCAGGAGTTGGGCTTGGAGCGATTAGTTTTCATCTGCCAAAACTTACAGATAAAATGTTTCTAGAAGCTTCTAAAATGCTTTCAAGTCAATCACCGGCTTTAGAGGGAAAGGGACATGAACTTTTTCCCCCTTTTGAAAAACTCAAAGAATCAAGTTTGAAAATTGCTCAAAAAGTAGTGGAAGTAGCTATTGAAGAGGGACTCATCCCAAACATGAGTGCAGATCAAATCCTTGCCAAACTTAAAAATAACATGTGGATGCCCGAATATCCTGAAATTATCCCTGGATAATATTAAAGGCTATAAGTTCCCCCTGAATGGACAATAAGACAAGTTCCGAGCTTGTCTTTTTCCATCACTTTTTCGGCTGTGTAAAAAAGCTTAGCGTTATAGAAAGCATCTAAGCTAATACCATGCTTTTTAAAGAACTCAAGTTGATAGGTTTTTATTTCTTTTGGAATAGATCCATAACGTTTGCCGATCATTGGCTGGCAAACTCTTATCTTAAAGGTGGGCTTTGTTTTCTCAGTCCACAGAGCTACCTGATCTAAAACAGAATCAAAATCTAAAGGTCCCATACAGACCACAATGGCCTCTTTACTATAGCCCCGCTCCTGCATAGCCATTAAGCAACTAGAAGCTTGGAGGCCTGTACCAGCATCAATAAAAAGGGTGTCTATGGGGGTCTTGTCATGAAAGTCCATGATTTCATAGCCTAAGGATAGGGCGGATAAGGCAGACTCCTTATGAAAGCCCCCAAGGGGCATAAGAAAGGCTTTTTCATCCTCAAGATGGAGTTCTTGAGCCTCTTTTAGAGGATCCTTGACATAACAGATTTCATCTTCTTGTAGGAGCTTTAAAACAGCTTCTGCGTTGGGTCTTAATGGTCCATAAGGCTTGGTTGTTAACACAAGGGGTTTAAGGCCCTCTTTTTTACAATAGAAAACAGAGAGTAGAAGGTGGTTAGAAGCTAAAGATGCTGGGATAAGAACTTGTGAGGGTGAAAGCTCAAAAAGATACCTAAATAGGCCACTATATTTACGATGTTTGGAACCATTAAAGGGAAGACCTAAAAGGTCATCCCTAAGAATGAAGATATTTAAACCTAGTGGTTCGATCCTTGAGGGGATTAAACCTTTAATATAGCCCCTAAAGTTTGATGAACGCCTAAATATTTGATCGTTTTTGCGTCGCATGCAAACGTATACGCTTTGTTAAATTTGTCGGTAAGTAAGAAACCAAGTCCAGCTTTAGCAATTTTTTTAATGATATCAATATTCATTAAAGAAGCGTCAGCTTTTTGAGCAAAAACAGGACCTTCAATGTCTGCTAGGAAATCGCCTAAAGCCTGGGTTAAGTTAGATTTATCTTCTTCTTTTGCAGCTTCAATA
>CAIPRZ010000085.1 GCA_903867585.1 uncultured Chlamydiae bacterium | reverse complement strand
CCGATCTGTTAACTAAAGCTTGATGTATTTTTTTTACCTCTTGCAGGGAAAGATGAGTGTTTTGTCCATTATTGAGCATTTTACCCCCAATAAGTAAAAGATCACATCCTGCATTGAAGGCTTTAACAGCGGCTGATTCAATCGTTAAACCCTGTTTTAAAAGACCATCCATGGTTAAAGAATCTGAAATAATAAGTCCCTTGAATCCGATTTCTTTTTTTAGGTAATCAAGAGCTTTTTTAGAAATAGTAACTGGATTTTCTTCATCTAACGAGGGACAAAGAACATGCGAGGTCATAATAAAGTCGGCTTCATTTTTGAGTTGCTTAAACGGGATAAAATCCTGTTTTTTTAGATCTTCTAAGCTTTTACAAATGATGGGGGTTTCAATATGAGAATCTGTTTTTACAGAACCAATTCCTGGAAAATGTTTTAAGGTGCCAAGAAGCCCTTTTTTTCTAAAACCTTTCAGCATTGTTGAGGCAAATTGAACCACTTTTTTAGTGTCGGATCCAAAAGATCTAAATCCAGTATAGGGAGTGGTTTTATCGCAGTTGATATCTACAACAGGTGAGAAATTGAGATTTATACCTGCATAGCGCATCTCATGAGCCATGGCAACAGCTGTTTTATGGCATAATCTAATGTCATTAGTTTTTCCAAGAGCAAAATTTCCAGGAAATAGGGTGAAATCTCCTGATAAACGGGACACAACACCTCCTTCTTGATCAATACTGATAAATAAGGGGATTTGGTGTCTTGTTGATAAGGCCTGTTTTTGAAGTTCTTGAGTTAATTTTTTGAGTTGGTCTTTAGCTTGCAAAGGATTTATCCAAGAATAATAGATAAATCCACCTACATGTAAATCGTGAATAAGGTGTTTACATTCTGTTAGGGTATCATTAGATGGACAGCTAACAATCAGCAATTGTCCAATTTTTTCATTAAGACTTAAGGTTTTTGCATGAATGGAATTAGAAAAAAAAATAAAACTAGCTGAAGCTAATAACATCAGCTTTTTAAAATTTATAAACATCATTAAATAATGGGGTATTATTTTCTTAGTAAATAAATTTTAAATTTATGTCATCAAAAAATTACTATTTTTCTATAAAAGTAAGGGATGATTTACAGATCCTCATCATACTCACCAGCAAAAGAAGCTGACATCATGGCATCAAACTTTTCCTGAAGGATTTTTAGAACTTTATTTTCTAATGTCTCAATAGGTTTTGGGTTTTTCAGTGAATCTAGTTCTTTCTTCATTTTCTGAATCGCTAAAAATCGCATGAGTGAACGACCTTCACGCTGAGATGATATTACCTGAGAAAATAGACTCTCAAGCGCCTTTGAAGGTTTTTGCATGACCTGATTTAAGAATTTTGCGTCTGCTTTATTTGTAAAAACCATCTTAGCTTCATTAATGAAAACAGCCCAAAGAACCATTACATGTAAATTTTTGTAAAGCTCTTTTGAAATAGCTTCCATAGGGAGCCCTTTTTCAATATGGGTTCTTGCCCACTGAATAGGACGTTCTTGGTAAAAAGCTTGGGTGGCTTTAGCTTGTTCAGCCTCATCAAATAAATTGATAAACATCTGTCCCAATTTTAAAACTTTATAATCTGTAAGGGTTTTAATATGGGCAATAATCGGCTGTTGCCATTTAGTGTTGTTGATAAAATCAGATTTTTCAACATCCATTCTAAATTGCGCAGCATCTAAAAGCATTTCTAAGATTGGGTCTGGACGAGCTAAGCAATTTCTTACAAAAACTCTATCTGAAAGAGGAAAATTATCTAAGATTTTAATGTGAATGCAAGCATGAAGAGCTTTTTTGCATTCTTGAAGTAGATTTGTAAAAACTTTAAGTTTATGAGCAGCTAGAGATTCTGTTCTTTGTTCAATCTTAACACTTGGTTCAGCAGAAAGTTCTTCTAAAGCTGGTTTAGCTGCAGCTCTATCTTCACTAATAACTAAATGCTCAGAAACAGCTGGCATGGCTTCTACTACAGGCTCTTGTAAAACAGTAGATAATGGTAATTCTAAAACAGCCCTTGCATCGCCACGGTCTGCTTCCTGAACTGATAACGGAGAAACTGTTAAAGCCGTAGAATCGGCAGAAGCTGTTGAAAGAGGACTGTGACCTGCATCTGCTAAATTTAGTTCTTCAGGGGCTTTTATTCCTAAAAATTGTGATAAAGGGATTGTTAAAAATACTGGTCTTTCAGAAGGGCTACCTTCTGGTGTTGATACTAAGCTATCAGCTGGGGAAATAGTGATGGTACTTTGAGAGTCTCTTTTTTTCTTTGACTGTTCAAATATAGAGGTTTTTGTAGCGTACTTTTCTTGGATTTCTTGAGAAAATAGGCAGATTGCATGTTTATTAGCTTTTACAGCGATTAAGGCTGTAAGGTAATCATCTTTTAAGGCTGGAACGAGTTTAAAATCTTTTATAGCTTCTTCAGACAGTTCTTTAAATAGACGAGTACCTAAGGCTGCTCTTTGCCTTTCCACAAGGGCGATTTTTTGTGGCTTAGGAAGATCTTCAAGCTTTAGAAAAACTGGGTTAGCAAGTGATAAAACAGTCATAAAATCCTTAAATTTATTTAATCTTAATTATACATTAATGATATATTTAAATTCAATAAATAAGTTTATTACTGAAGTCATTCAAAAACAGTACTTTATATAATTAACTTAAATTTAAGAATTAGTCTAAGAGGGGCTAAAACCGGATCATTTTTCTTACATCGACAAGGCTATCAAATTCCTTTTCTGAGAGGTAATTGAGCTTTATAGAGGCCTCTTTGAGCGATAATTGGTGTATAAAGGCATAGTGGGCAATTTCTGAGGCCTTTTCATACCCAATATGGGGTGATAGGGCTGTTACAAGCATTAAAGAGTCTTCTAGATGCTGGGTAATTTTAGGTAAATTGGCTTTAATCGGGATGAGGAAGTAATTAGTAAAGGCCTCCATAGAATCTGAAAGGATCAAAAGGGATTTTGTAAGATTGAAAATAATAAGAGGTTTATAAACATTGAGTTCAAAATTCCCTAAAGCCCCAGCCATGGCAATAGCTGTGTCATAACCATACACTTGAGCTGCTACCATACATAAAGCTTCACATTGGGTAGGGTTGACTTTTCCAGGCATAATGGAAGAGCCTGGTTCATTTTCAGGTAGAATAAGCTCTCCAAGGCCACAGCGAGGACCTGATCCCATCCAAGCCAAATCATGGCTCATTTTCATTAAACTTGCGCTTAGAGTCTTTAAGGAGGCTGATAGGTGAACAAGCCTGTCATGAGCTGCCATTTGAGAGAATCTATTACTTGCCGGCTTATATTTCATTTTTGTTAATAGAGAGATTTGTCTAACTACTTGAGAGGCAAAATTTTTGGGGGTATTGATACCAGTTCCTACTGCGCTACCGCCTAAAGGTAAATAGTAGAGTTCATTTACAGCCTGCTCGATTCTAGCTAAATTATCTTCCATTTGGGCTCTATAGCCTGAAAATTCTTGCCCAAGTGTTAGAGGAACAGCATCCATTAAATGGGTTCTTCCAATTTTAATAACGGTGTGAAACTTTTTCTCTTTATCTTTTAGCGCTTTGATCAGGTTTTTTAAGCTTGGGATGAGCTTTTCTATAACCAAATGACAGGCTGTCATATGCATGACTGAAGGAAAAGAGTCGTTTGTTGATTGGGACATATTGACATCATCATTGGGATGAATAGGGGTATTGGAACCAAAAGCTTTGCCCGCCTTTTTATTAGCAATATTAGCAATCACTTCATTGACGTTCATATTGGTCTGAGTTCCAGATCCTGTTTGATAAACAAATAAAGGAAAGGCTTCCGTGTGATGTTTTTTTAAAAGCTGATCACAAGCAAAAACAATAAGATCTTTTTTGGCCTTGGATAGTTTTTTGAGTTTCCAATTTGTTAAGGCACAGGCTTTTTTTAAAAAAACATACTGCTTAATAAGGTCAACCGGCATCAGATCATCACCAATATGAAAATGGATTAACGAGCGGGCTGTTTGAGCTCCATATAAGGCCTCTTTAGGGACATCGATTTGTCCCATGGAGTCTGATTCTTTTCGTTTTGAATTCATCTGTTTAAAACCATTTAAAGGGTTTTAAAAATTTATCGATCTGCTGCTGGGGCTGAATGAGTTTATTAAGCATATCGTTGAGATTCTCTCTTACAAAAACCTCCTTTAGCATTTTGCCTAAAACCGAGTTGGATAATTGTTCAACCGGAAAGCCCCCATCAGAGGAAATATTTTCAAATTCAAGGATTGCAATTGGTTTTAAATTAATAACCTTGTCTTTGCGATCGTTATAAACCACTTGGCAGCTAATATTGCGAATCACAAGTTTTTTTATTAGAACCGTCTTTGAACTTGATGATTTATTATTGTAAGAGGCTTGGGCTAAATTGCTCATCAATCGGGTCCAATTACCAGTGGCATCTTTAACAGAATCAAATTCAAGTCCTAAATAGACGGTGTCGAGCTCTATCAGATCGATTTCTATGTTCTTTTTTAGATAGTTTCCAAGCCAAGCATGGACAGAGAAGGTATCACAGCTGAAGGCTTTAGAAAGGCTAGAGCTTTTTGGGGAATTTACAACAATTTTTTGTAATCCGAGTTTGCTGGGGCTAATGGTGGCATTACCAACAAAGACTGGTGTTTGTAATGATTGTGTTAGAGTTTTTGCAATCTTATCGGGTATCCGATCCCAGATAATATAAAAACCCATAATGGCCACCATAAAAAGGGGCAAAAGAGTTTTTAGAAAAAGGCTTTTTGGAGTCATAGGTAAGGTTATTTAAAATTATTAGATTTAAATTTAAATTAAATCAAAATCCTTTTAAATGCAAAAGGGCTTCTAAAAGAAGCCCTTTATTTATTAAAAAATGGAATTTTAAATTAAACCATTTGTGGTGCCGGTTGCGCCATATTTTTTGAAGATTCGTCTTCGCTAATAATAGCTTCTGTTGTGAGTAACAAAGAAGCAATAGAAGCTGATAGCTCGATGCATAGGCGTGTCACTTTTGTTGGGTCAACAATACCAGCATCTAACATATTCACCATCGCATCACCACGCGCATCCCAACCCTCGTAGGTAGAAAGCGTCAAGGTTTTTTGAAGGATTAAAGAACCCTCTTTCCCTGCGTTTTCAGCAATTTGACGTAGGGGAGCTGTGACGGCTTTAAGCATAATTTCTACACCTAATTTTTCATCACCGCTTGAGTTTGTAGCCAGAGTTTGTAGATCTTCAATACAACGTATTAAAGCTACACCACCACCTGGAAGGATTCCCTCTTCAACAGCTGCTTTTGTTGCGTGTTGAGCATCATCCACTCGGTCTTTTTTCTCTTTCATTTCAATTTCTGTAGCAGCTCCTACACGGATAACAGCAACGCCGCCTGTTAATTTAGCAAGGCGCTCTTGCAGTTTTTCCTTATCATAATCAGAAGTTGTCTCCTGGATTTGATGACGAATTTGCATAATACGTTCTTGTAGCTGCTCTTTTTTACCAAGTCCTTGAACAAGGGTAGTTTCCTCTTTAGTAACTACAGCTTTTTTAATACGGCCAAGTTGCTCAAGTTTCATATCTTCTAGCTTCATTCCAAGCTCTTCTTGAACAAGTTCTGCCCCTGTTAAAATAGCAAGATCTTCTAGCATCGCTTTACGTCTATCTCCAAATCCTGGAGCTTTAACAGCGCATACTTTAAATCCACCGCGTAAACGGTTAACAACAAGAGTAGCTAACGCTTCGCCTTCAACCTCTTCAGCGATGATAAGTAGAGGTCTTCCAGTTTCTGCAACTTGCTGAAGTATTGGAAGAAATTCTTTAATTGTAGAAATCTTCTTTTCATAAAGAAGGACAAAAGCCTCTTCTAAAACCGCTTCACTAGTTTCTGGTTGTGTTACAAAATAAGAAGAAAGATAACCACGATCAAAATTCATCCCTTCTGTTACATCAAGCGTCGTTTCAAAACCACGACCCTCTTCCACAGTTAAGGCTCCATCTTTACCTACTTTTTCCATAGCATCAGCAATAATTTGACCGATTTCTGCATCGCCGTTGGCAGAAATAGTGGCTACTTGAGCGATTTCTTTTTGCGATTGGATAGGTTTAGAAAGGGATTTCAGTTTAGCAACGATAGTTTTAACCGATTTTTCGATCCCTTTTTTAACTTCCATGGGATTAGCACCAGCGGCTACTAGGCGAAGGCCTTCAGAGTAGATAGCTTCAGCAAGAACTGTCGCTGTTGTTGTTCCATCACCAGCTTTATCAGCGGTTTTTTTAGCAACCTCTTTCACCATTTGAGCGCCCATATTTTCTTGGCGATCTTCGAGTTCGATTTCATTAGCGACTGTTACACCATCTTTTGTAATATGGGGAGCGCCATAGCTTTTATCGATAATGACGTTTCGTCCTTTAGGTCCTAGAGTGACTTTGACAGCAGCAGCTAGTGTTTTAACCCCTTTAAGGATTTTTGAACGGGCTTCTTCGTTAAATTTAATATTTTTGAATGACATGAAATTACTCCTCTACAATAGCTACGATGTCATCAGCTTTAATGATGATGAAATCTTGGTCGTTAAATTGAATTTCTTGGGCGCTGTATTTGTCTGTGAGAATTTTATCTCCTACT
>CAIPRZ010000084.1 GCA_903867585.1 uncultured Chlamydiae bacterium | reverse complement strand
TCTATATAATCTAAAATAGATTCATTACTTAAGGTGCCGTTTTTTTCTAAAAATACAGAACCTCTATAAATAATAAGCCCTTGAATGATGTCTTTATATGGTGAAAGCAGGCTTTTATTAAACTCTTCAATAGCCAAGATATAACCTTGCAAGGCCTGCTCGCTATCGGCTAAAAATCCCTCTTCCAGTCCTAGATCGATTTGTATAAGGGTGGGTTTATTACAAGCTTGTAAAATCTCAAGCTTTTTTTTAGCTTCTATCCATTTAAGATCATCATCGGGACGACTGCTTATGGTAATAATTTCATGAGAGTGTCCTTCAACGATTTCAAATCTAAATAAAGAATCTTCCTTCATTAAAAAAAAGGGATAGGAATCGATCATAATTTTATAAACTCGGTTTTTAGATTTTTTTTCCCTTTCTTAGCCCATAGATCTTCAAAAAATGAGGTTCCATAATCAGATTCAAGTTCTTTAAAGAAAGGATGCGGATTTAAAGCATTAAAACCACTTTTAAAAAGCTCATCAACGCCCTGCTGCATATAGTCCTCATCGTCAGTGGCGATTACAATTTGCCCCCCATCCTTTAAAGCGATTTTTAAAAGATCAAAAAATGCTTGTTGGCAGATTCTATTTTTAGCATGTTTTCTTTTGGGCCACGGATCTGCAAAATTAATATAGGCTTTTTCTATTGAGCTTGGGTTTAAATAATATTTAGCAAAAAGCTCACCCATACCTAAAACCACCAAACAATTGTTAAGTTGGTCTTGTTTAATTTTTTTATAGATCTTTTGAACTCGATCAAAACGTATTTCAACAGCTATCCATAAAATGTCGGGATGTTTTTTGGCACGATCGATAATCCACTGACCATTACCAGAGCAAAATTCAACCCGAATTTTTTGATGATTGAAAATAGAGCTCCACTCTTGGCAGGAGAAATTTTTATGAAAGTTTTGATCCTCTTGTGTGAAAAATTCAGGCACAAAAAGGATCGGACCTATAAAAATAGGTCGCCGCTTGTCGTAGGAAAATGGGTAAAAAAGATCAGAGCTCATAGTGTATGGAATCTATTATGCCAAATAATGACTAACAATTAAAGTCATGCCCCTTGAATAATTACAAATGCCCTGATAGATTAAAAATTTTACTATCTATACGAGTCCTTTACCATGCGCCAACTCTTTTTTATCGTCTCGCTCTCTTTTTCATTCTTAACAACAGCCTTTGCTCAAGAAAAAGAGGCCTATAACCCCTCTATTCAATCCCAAAATATTGAAAAAAAAGTTATAACTATTAATCTCAAAAATGCCTTTAACGCCTCCCCTATTATTTATAGTGTCCTTCTAGGGTTGTCAGTAGCCTCCTTATCGATTGCTATTAGCGCCTTTTTTGAGATCAATAAAAAACTCTCAATTCCTACGCATTCACTGGAAAAAGCTAAAGAAAAACTTATCAGCTGTCGCTATGATGAGGCCGTAGACTGTTTAGATCAAAAAACAGAAGCGGTCGCTGCAATGGTGATTTGCGCTATACAATCTAGAAAACTTGGCCTAATGGCTGTGAAAGAAGCTGTAAAAAACGCAGGCCGTCGGCAAACCCTAGCTTCCTGGCAAAAACTCTCCCTACTCTCTGATATCGCCCTTTTATCTCCAATGATCGGACTTTTAGGAACCGTTCTTGGAATGTTTTACGCCTTTTATGATGTCAATCGCTCAATTGAAAGCCTAGCAAGTCTTTTTGATGGATTGGGAGTTTCTGTAGGAACTACGGTTGCTGGGCTTTTTGTAGCTCTTGCATCCATGGTATTTCAGACCCTTTTAAAGCATAAACTTATTTCTGGATCCCACAAGGTTGAAGTAGCTTGCGAAACGGTCTCTAATTATATAGGTCCTACATGATTCCCGAAGATGAGCTCTCAAAACCGATGTATTTTAACTTTGCGCCCATGGTCGATTTTTTATTTTTGATCGTGGCGGTTTTTGCGATTGCTTTAGCTATGAAAACATCCTTGTTTGACGGAGATATAAGCCTTGTAAAAACCAAAGCAAAAGCAGGTTACAGTCAAGACGATAAAGCTATTGTTAATGTTTCAGTTTCCCCTCAAGGTTCTTATCAGTGGATCACCGACTATAATCAATATCCCCTAGAGAATCCTGAAGCCCTCTCATCGGAGCTTTTAAAGCAAAAACAAGCCGGCATCCTCCCTGATCAAAACGACCAAATTACTGTTCTTGTTCATATTGATAAAACAGCTCCTTGGGAGCCGATTGCTAAATTATTAATTGAGATGAGAAAAGAGGGTTATCCGATTCATCCGGTGTATGAAGCAGAAAACCCTTAAATTAAATTTTGAAGCTTGCATCTAATAGGGCTAATGCCCTATTGTTTCACCACATTAATATGCCCAGATGGTGAAATTGGCAGACACGCCAGATTTAGGTTCTGGTACCGCAAGGTGTGAAGGTTCAAGTCCTTTTCTGGGCAATATTATCTATAATTCTAACCCCCCTATATTCTATGTCAAAACCACGTGACCAAAAGAAAGAGGAAAAAAAGAAACCCCAAAAAACAGCTAAAGAAAAAAAACAAGCAAAGCTGGAAAAAAAGAAATCTAAAACATAATCCATGAAAAAAATCAGATCTATTTCCGTATTTCGCTTGGCAATGATTAATCTTGCGGCGATTGTAAGTATTAAAAATCTACCCCTAATTGCAGAATACGGATTTAGCTCTGTATTTTTACTCCTACTTGGAACACTCATATTTTTTATTCCAGTAGCTCTTGTTTCTGCAGAACTTGCTAGCACCTACCCAGAAGCTGGTGGTGTTATGGTCTGGGCTAAAAAAGCTTTTGGTCCAAGAGTCGGCTTTTTAGCCATTTGGCTTTTGTGGATTGAAAATGCCCTTTGGTATCCGACCATTCTAACTTTCATTGCGACAACCCTTTGTTTTATGATCAACCCAGATCTGATAAACAATAAAACTTTTATTTGCAGCTTTGTCTTAGCCACCTATTGGCTTTTTACCTGGATGAACTCTAAAGGGATGGAACTTTCTAGTTGGATTTCAACTCTAGGTTTTACTATTGGTACCCTTATACCGGGACTTGCCATTATTATTTTAGGCTTTATCTGGTACTTTTCAGGGCATGTGATGCAGTTTGAATTTAGTTGGAATAATTTTATTCCTAAAATTAATTCCACAGGTGACATGGTCTTTTTTGCAGGAATCCTTTTATCTCTTGCTGGAATAGAGATGTCAGCTGTTCACGTTAAAGATGTAGCAAACCCTCAAAGAAATTATCCCAAAGCAGTTTGGCTCTCTTCTGTTGTGGTAGTTATCATGTTAACCTTGGGAGTCCTTTCCATAGCTGCTGTTTTACCTGAAACAGAAATTAATATTGTGGCAGGTAGTATGCAGGCCTTTGAGATATTTTTTGATCAATTCAACCTTAAACCTCTTATTCCCTTAGTAACACTTTTAGTAGCTATTGGAGCCCTTGCTGCTGTCAGCACCTGGATCGCTGGCCCAAGTAAAGGCTTATTAGCAGCCGCTGACGAAGGCTCGCTTCCTAAAATGTTTACCAAACTCAATAAGCATCATATGCCTCAAAATCTTTTAGTAGCTCAAGGAGTTGTAGTCTCTTTAATGACCATGCTTTTTGTATTACTACCCTCGATTGCGAATGCATTTTGGATAGCGACCGCTGTTGTGGCGCAACTTTATCTGATTATGTATGTGATTGTTTTTGGAGCCGCTATCGTTTTACGTTACAAAGATCCAAGTAGAATAAGACCCTTTAAAATTCCTTTTGGAAATAAAGGGATGTGGCTTGTAGCTGGAAGCGGAATCTTTTCTTCTATTTTTGCTATCATTGTCGGTTTCTTCCCTCCCTCACAGCTTGAAGGATTTAGTTTAACCGGCTATTTATTTTCGATGGTATTTGGAATAGTTCTGTTATGTCTTGTCCCTTTTTTCATCCATTACGGCATTCAAAAATCACATAAGCGTAGCAGTCGCTAGAGTTAAATAAATAAGAGTTGTAGCAACATCTGCAATCATTAAAACAACAGGTCCCGAAGCAATTTTGGGATCTAGTTTTAACTTGTGAAATACTATTGGTAAGATCGCTCCAAGAAACGAGGAGACAAAGATCGAGATAAAAATCCCGCAACCAATAATCACCGCCACTTTTAGCCCCTCATCCCAAAAAGGCGAAAGACTTGCCACAATAACAGCGCATGTTAGAGCTACAAGGGTCACCACTTGAATCTCTTTAATATACATTTGAATATAGCGCTTCAAAGTCATCCCCTCTTTTCTCATGAGGAGTAAAACCTGCATAACAGTCATCATGGAAACAGATTCTGACAGTGACAAAACAAGCGGGATAAACATCGCAAGCACAAGGAATTTAGAAAGAGTTAAAGAATAAAGATCAGAGACAAAAGCGCAAGTAAATCCCCCTAAAAGGTTACAAAATAACCAGGGCATTCTCATCATATAATTTTTTACAACCGATTGTCTTCGAATGGCCTCAAGATGAAGACCAACAAGTTGAAAAGCTTCACTTCGGTGCTCTACGTTAGAGACATCTAAACTATCCCCTAGGGTTTTATGCATATCGACATAACCAAGGAGTTTATTTTGATGATCCGTAACAGGCAGGGCAAAAAAATGGTGCTGAGTAAAAATTTCTAGAGCCTTTTCAACCGTATCTTTTAAAGTCAGGCTTAAAATATTTTTATCCATGACCTCTTCAATTTTCTTTAAAGGATTCGTAATAAGGAGTTTTTTCAATGAAACTACCCCTGATAATGCCCCCTCCTTATCAGTAACATAAAGATAGGACTGTGAGCGGACAGGATGAAGAGAAAGAAGGGTTAAGATATCAGAAATAGTTTGATCATTTTTTAAAACTAGCTCTACCGGTTGGACTTTATCTTCAATAGGCTTTAAAATCGGGTTATCTTTCATTGTAATTTACTCTTCTTCTTTTCTATAATTTAACTATGAACGATTCTTCCTGGGAAAACTCACAAAAATGGTATAATGATATTGTTGGCCCTCAAGGCCATTATTATCACACTCAAGTGGTTTTACCCAATACTCTTCGACTACTTAATTTAAATTTAAATTCGACTCTTTTAGATGTTGCTTGTGGACAGGGAGTTCTAGCACGAGCTATAGGAAAAGTTAAGCACTATTGTGGCTATGATCTTTCTTCTAGTCTGATCAACGAGGCTAAAAAATTAAATAAGTTTAAAAATTTTACATTTTTTGTGCACGATGCCACAAAGACTCTTGATCCCTCTTTAGGTCTTTTTTCTCATGCAGCCTGCCTTCTTGCTTTGCAAAATATCCCAAGCCCTCAAGAGGTCTTTAGATCTATTTCTGCTCATCTTGAATCGGGAGGCAAATTTGTTTTTGTGATTAATCATCCAAGCTTTAGGATCCCAAGAATGTCGGGCTGGATCATTGATGAAAAAAAGAAACTGCAATCAAGAAGACTTGATGCCTATATGAGTCATCAAAAAATTCCTATTGCTACTCATCCCTCTCAACCCAATTCTCAGAATACGTTGAGTTTTCATTACCCCTTATCTTACTTTTGTGATGCCCTTAAAAATAGCGGTTTCTATATAGAAACTGTAGAAGAATGGTGTTCAAACAAAACCTCAACAGGTAAGATGGCGACACAAGAGAATAGGGCTAGAAAAGAATTCCCCCTATTTATGGCCATTGTAGCCATTAAAAAATAATAATTTGAGGCCTTAATATGTGTGGAATATTTGGCTACCTTGGAAAAAACAATGCAAGGCAAATCTGTATTGAAGGGCTCAAGGCTTTAGAATATAGAGGCTATGATTCTGCAGGTATTGCCGGCGTATCTGAGGGTAAAATTCAATCGTTAAAGCAAGTGGGTCACCTTAGTGAACTTGAAAAAAGTCTTGATCTTCTAACCCACTCTCTTCAATCAACGATTGCCCATACTCGCTGGGCCACCCATGGTAAAGCTAATGTTGATAATGCCCATCCCCATTTTGATGAACATAAGACTCTGGCCATAGTTCACAACGGCATTATTGAAAATCACCGAGAAATAAAACAAAAACTCAAAAATCTTGGGGTAAATTTTTATTCCGATACTGACAGTGAAGTGATTGCTAAACTCATCGCTCACCACTATAGGGGAAATCTTATAGAAGCTGTTTCTAGGTGTCTTAAAGAACTTAAAGGTTTATGGGCTATTGCCTGTATACACCAAGATTATCCAGGTTCTATGGTCGTAGCCAGCCACGACACCCCTCTTGCTGTAGCTATTTCTGATGATGAAACTTTTATTTCTTCTGATGCCAACGCTTTTTCACAAAAAGCCAAGCGGCTATTTTTTATTAAATCGCATCAATTAGCCCTTTTAAAGCCAGGCTCTATTGAAACTTTTGATTACGAACTTAATACCGATTATCCTCTTGAAGAACCTTTTACCCCACAAGTGATCAATTTATCTAAAATGGGATTTGATCATTTCATGCAAAAAGAGATCTTCGAGCAACCCTTTACTTTAGATGCCACTTTAAAAAACCGTATACATAATAGATTAATAGGTCTTGATGAACTTTATTCACTCAAACCTCTAATCAAAGAGCTTTCTCGCATTATTTTTATTGGCTGTGGCACTTCTTGGCATGCAGGATTACAGGCGGCGCTGCTTTGTGAAAAATCAACCTCTATCCCTGCACAAGCCCTGGTGGCTTCAGAACTTCGTTATAATGATATCAGTTATCCAAAATCGACTCTATTTATTGCCATTTCGCAATCAGGAGAGACGATGGATACGCTGGCTGCAATTAAAGACTTAAGAAAAAAAGGGCATACGGTTTTAGCCCTAACAAACGTGGCTCATTCAAGCATTGAAAAAGCCTCCAGTCTTACCATGCATCTTTATGCAGGTCCTGAAATTAGCGTCTGTTCGACAAAAGCTTTTACCTCCCAACTAACATTAGCTTCCCTTGTTGTTTTAAAAATTGCGCAAATTAAAGAGCTTTCTGTTGACCCCATACTTCTTGAGGAGTTTCAAAAACTCCCAACCCTAGCTCAAGAAGTTTTATCCCAAAAAGAGGTGATTAAAGCGCTTGCTGAAAAAATTGCCCATTTTGAAGATTTTTATTTTTTAGGCCGTCAAGATATGTATGTGACAGCCCTTGAGAGTGCTTTAAAATTAAAAGAAATAAGCTACGCTCAAGCTACTGCTTATCCTGCTGGTGAAATGAAGCATGGACCCATTGCTTTAATTAATGAAAAACTCCTCACCATTGCTCTTCTTGGTCATCAAGGGACTCTTGATAAAATGCATTCCAATCTGATGGAAATACATTCCCGTGGTGGACCTCTTGTTATTTTTGCTCCCCATGATCTTACAGGTTTAGAAGATCTAAACTCCCCTGTTATCCCTATGCCTCTTTGTCATGACGCTCTAGCTCCGATTCCCTACGCTATCGCCTGCCAGCTCATGGCCTACTACATTGCTTCTTTTAAAAACTGTCCGATCGATAAGCCTAAAAATTTAGCTAAATCAGTCACGGTTGAATAAATTAATTGAACCTGCTCTAATCCGAATTTTAGACAGGATTAATTATGACTGTTTCTGGCGTAGGTGGAGCTGGTCCGCCACCACCTGATCCTCTTGGTCCAATCACAACGCAAGTACTTTTTCAAGGTACTGTCTTTGAGGTGACTTTTACTCCTCCTCGCGGAGCTACTGTTTTCGAGTATCAAGCTCATCACGTGGACCAAATTAAACAAATGGCTTTAGCTATTTTACAGGAACAAGAACCTACGACACCTATCGAAACTATTAGAAATACAGAATATGTCGTAGATGTTCCCTATACACCCAATGCAGGCGGTGTTGAAGTAGATGTGGCGCAATTAAAGATTTATGCAACAAATCGGACTGCTGGCCCTCGCCAAGAAATACATATGGATTCCCCGGATTTGAAAACAAGAGTTCGTGACTTTGCGCAAAACGTAATTACAATAGCTGGATTAGCAGCTCCCGCTTCTATAGCTTCTTCAGGATCGTCTCCTCTTGCAGGGAGAGTCTTACCTGGCGGAGGAGGTGCCGCAAGTTCTTTAAGTGTCTCTCTATCCGGTGCGGGTTCAGCATCAGTAAGTGT
>CAIPRZ010000083.1 GCA_903867585.1 uncultured Chlamydiae bacterium | reverse complement strand
TTTAGCCCCAAGTTTAACCCATTATTTTGGAACCGATGAATTAGGAAGAGATCTTTTTCATCGCTGTTTATATGCTCT
This sequence comes from uncultured Chlamydiae bacterium, assembly GCA_903867585.1. Classification (GTDB taxonomy): domain Bacteria; phylum Chlamydiota; class Chlamydiia; order Chlamydiales; family Rhabdochlamydiaceae; genus CAIPRZ01. Next base: position 5,200 of record CAIPRZ010000083.1, on the reverse strand, counting down.
AAAAATATCCCTATTTGTAGGCTGTGCAGCTACTGCCATCGATATGATTTTTGGGGCCCTATTTGGAGCTCTAGCTGCCCTATTGAAAGCTCCATACAGCTCGCTTATGAACCGTTTTTTAGATATTGTTTCAACTCTTCCTCAAATGCTTTTATCGATCATTATCCTCATGATCATAAAAAACGGATTTTATTCCCTCATCATCGCTATAAGTTTAACCGGTTGGCTTTCCACAGCACGCGCTGTTCGTGCTGAGATGTTAAAACTTAAAAAAATGGAATTCATAAAGGCTTTAAAAGGTCTTGGGTTCTCTTCTAAAACCATTATCTTGAAACATCTTTTGCCCTCTTGTTTACCAACTTTATTTGTCTCTTCAGCCCTATGTCTCCCTTCAGCTATTTTTTCTGAAGCTTTTATGAGTTTTTTAGGCTTAGGAGTCCGCCCTCCGATCCCAAGTCTTGGTAATATGATTGCTGATTCACTACCGGCTTTAAGTTATTATCCTTGGCGGCTTTTATTCCCTGCAGGGATGATATTTGTTTTGATTTTTTGTCTTCAGCAAGTCATTGATAGGCTAAAAATTAGACTAGGTAAATCCCTATGATAACTTTTGAAAATTTCTCCGTATCAGATCAAAACCGTGTCATCTTGCATCCTTTGACATTATCTTTACCCTCCCCCTTTCGATTAGGAATTATTGGACAATCGGGATCTGGCAAATCAACGCTTGCTAAAGCTTCTTGTATGCTTTTACAACCCCATCTTCAAACTAAAGGTTATTTGGGTTTTGAAAACCAGAATCTATTGAATCTCAGAGAAAAAGAAAAACGGTATTTAAGAAAAAACAGTCTGAAATATCTTGTTCAAGAACCCTTTTTTGCTCTAAATCCTTATCTCAAAATCAAAACGCAACTTAATGAAGCTTTTGATAAAAAACCCCCATTGGCAAAACTTATCGAGGCTCTAAGCTCTATTGGCTTAAATGATACAGGAATCTTAGAAAGCTACCCTCATCAGTTATCAGGAGGTCAGCGCCAACGGATCGCTTTATTACAAGCCTTACTTGCAAAACCAAAAATTCTTATCGCTGATGAACCGACAACAGCCCTGGACCCCCTCTTACAAAAAGTGATTTTTTCTCTTATTAACGACTATCTTGCAAAAGAAAAAGCCTCACTTATTTTGGTCTCTCATGACTTAAAAGCGATTGTAGATATGACCGATGAGACCTTAGTCCTCTTGGAAGGGCACGTTGTGGAAAGACTTTCCTCTAAAGAGCTATTTACAAATGCGGCCCACCCTTATACTCGCTCACTCATCGCAAGCCGGTTCGATATAAACCTATGAAAAAGTTATTTTGCTCCTTAAAAAATCTTTCTTTTCATTACTCAGTAAATAAGCCTATTTTAAAACAGCTTAACTTAGATCTATACAAAGGGGAATGTTTAGCGATTTTAGGAGGCTCTGGCTCTGGAAAATCGACCCTTGGACATCTTCTTGCCGGATTTTTAGAACCAAGTTCTGGGGAACTTACCTTTTATAATCAGGATAAAAAAGAGCTCAATGATCTTGAAAAGTTTCGACAAAAACAGATGGTATTTCAAGATCCAGCCTCAGCATTAACCCCTTTTTATACCCCTTTTAAAACCCTATATGAAGTTATAAAACTCCATTTTGAGATGTCAAAAAAAGAAATGGAAGAAAGGGTGAAAAAGACCCTTATTCAGTTTGGTCTTGCTGAAGCTATATTTTATAAAAAAAATAGCACTTTATCAGGAGGAGAAAAGCAGCGATTGGTAATGGCCCGTGCTTTTTGTCTAAATCCCGAACTTTTGATTTTAGATGAGCCTGTTTCATCCTGTGATGTCCTTTTACAAAAATCAATCCTTTCAACATTAAAAGAACAAATCAAAGAGCAAGGGACCACAGTAGTCATTATCCTTCATGATATCCATCAAGCGATATTTATTGCAGATACCCTCTGTTTACTTCACAAAGGGCAGATAGAGGCCTATGGGAGCTCAAAGAGTCTATTATCGACCCCTCAATCTCCCTATACAGAAAAGTTCATTGTAGCTTTTTCTTAATTACAGATCCAAACTTTCGCTTTATTTCTAAGTCTATAAAGAAGCTCTCGCGAAACATCTGAGGTGATGACAAGATCAGCTTTTTCATGAATTACAAGATCGGCAATCGCCTCTTCTTTTTTTCTAGTTCTCACAACCTCAAGTCTTAGGCTTAAGCCTTTAGATTCTACAAGTGCTTGCCAGCTTTTTAAATTACTTAAATGGGCTTGAATCATCGGCGTATCAATGGGAGCTGCATGAGGAATATCGATAAAATGGACGGCCACTATCGAGGAATTGTGATAAATAGCGGTATCTAAAGCCACTTTTAAAAGTTCATTGTAGGTCGGCTCTTTAGGAAGAGGTACTAAGATTTTATTGATCTTAAGGGACTTAAAAGCTGGAGCTGGAACTTTTTCAACAGCAATAGTTCCCACAGCTTTTAGCTTTTTATATTTTCTATAATATAGATACATCGCAATACCAACAGACATCCAAGCGATTCCCAAATAACGGCCGTCAGGTTTTGTAATCACAACAAGAACCCAAACACTTGAAGTTGCAAGTCCACCAATAATGGCGCTGAGTGGAATATACTTACCCTTAATTTTAATATTTAATCCTAAGCGGAAAGGTCTTTCCATATTAGGTTGTTTAATTCGTAGAGCTATAAGGGAGGCATGAGCTGAAGTAAAAGCAAGCATGGCTCCAAAATTATAAAGGTCAGCAAGAAAATCGAGTTTTCCACGACTGGCAACAACGATGGCAATGGCAAGAAGTGCAAAAATTAAAAGAGCATTTTGAGGCGTTTTAAAGCGGCTGTTTAATTTATAAAATAGACGAGGTAGTTGATAATACTCCCCTAAATTATAAGATAGGCGTGAGGCTCCGATCATCCCCGCATTTGAGGCCACAAATAATAATATAGCAGCCAAAAGACCAAGCCATGGGCCTAAAATACTAGATCCAAAAGGGAGTTTCGATACAATTCCTGCAATCGGATCTTGTTGATACGTGGTGGCAAGTTCCTGAGGCGTCACAGAAGAAAGAGCTACAACCGATAATAGAAAATACATCGCTACAAGAACATACATGGTTAAAATAATGGCTTTTGGGACATTCTTTTGAGGTTTTTTAGCTTCAGCTCCAAGCTGTGCAATCGATTCAATACCAGTATAGGCTACCATCGCCATCGCTGTACCTTTCCAAAACTGAGCCCACGTTGGCGAATAAATACCACCAGAATTAATCTTCATATTTTCAAAAAGTTGGCCAAAATCTATCCCTTTAAAAGAGGCAATAATCACTATCACCACTTGCGTAATGAGGGTAAATACTGTCATGATTAAAGACATTCTACTAGAGCCTTTAACCCCTAAAAGATTGATTCCAAATAAAATAAGAATAATTCCTGATGTTAAACCAACTTGAAAGGCGGGATCTTTAAGAGCTGGAAAAAAATAGGATAAATAAGGGGCAATGGCAAAGGCTGAAATGGCAATTGTGACAATGTAATCAAGAAGCAGTCCCCATCCAGCAATGAAAGAGACAAGATCATTAAAGGCATGACGAGCAAAACTAGCTGAGCCTCCACTATCTTTAAAACAGGAAGACATTTCAGCGTAGGTTAAAGCGGTGCAAACAAAAACAATCCCTGCCAGCATTAAGGCTATTGGAGTCGCTCCTAAAGCAAATAGAGCTGTAATTCCAAGGGCGTAATAAATAGAAGATCCGAGGTCTCCATAGCCTATAGAACACATATCATACACCGATAAAGATCGGCTAATGGGCTCTTCGTTCAAAGAAAGAATTTTTGTCTGTTTTTTTGACATGGCGTCCTGCTCATTTATAGAAACTATAAATGAGCATTTGCGCCTAATTTGATTTATTTTCCATAAAAAAATTAATGGACATCAGCAGCACATCTAAATCCATAGGCCCCATTAATAGCACCAGGATTATTACGATGACGATGAGCTACCCTTAGGTCTTCTTTAAGACTTTTCCAACAACCCCCTCTTAGCACTCTATACACGCCTTGAGTAGGACCTTGAGGATTTAAAGGCTCTTGAATCGAGGCCTCGTAATAATTGTAATCATACCAATCTAAGCACCATTCATAAACGTTGCCGGCCATATCAAAAAGACCAAGTGATGTTGGTTGAAAACTCATGACAGGAAGTGTATCGCTTGAGAAAAAATGGGCCATGGTTTTATCGATATGATCCCCTGTGGGATAAAGACCTTCTTTTAAAGAAGAGGCTGCAATTTCCCACTCAGCTTCTGTTGGCAATCGTTTCCCTATCCATTTGGCATATGCAGAAGCCCCATACCAAGAAACCCCTACTACAGGATGCTTAGCGTAACCTGATTCTATCATCAATTTCCCCGCCGAGCGCTTAATGCGCGATTCTTTAAGACGGATCATATCATTATTATGCGCATCTTTTTCCCCACCCATCAGCTCTAAGAACCGGATAAATTGCTCATTAGTCACTGGATGAACATCAAGGGCAAACGCTGTGAGCTGAATTTTATGACGGGGCATTTCATCTCTAGCACCACTATTAGAACCTCGGTAATACTCACCAGCTGGTATGACTCTCATTTCAGATAGTATGGGCTCTACATGAAGATTGGTTTTTTCCTGCGGAGCGTATTTTGCCACAATCAACTCTTGTTGAAAGATTAATCCAGGATTTGGCTCAAATTCAGGCCGGCTTAACTGAGAAGGTTTAATAAGTGGTTTTAGGCTGTAAAAATCGTTCTTAAATTTTTCAAGAAGAAGAGCGATATCTAAAAACGAATGAATTCTTAAAGAGGGTTTATGATGGAGGCACCCTTTAATAAGATCATCCCACTTTTTATCTAGCTGTAAATTCACCTCGCTTGGAAGCGGAAAATACCCTTCTGGCCACTGTTTAGTCATCATAAAATAGGCAATCTGTCCGAAAGAGACAATCGAGGCATCTTCTAGATTTGTTGCTTGATTATTCTGATCAATAAATTGTCTCCACATAGGACTTGAATGATCGATTAAAAGGACTTTAAACGATTCATCGATAAAAGCATTTTCTAACTGAAGGCCAAAAGACTGTGAGCCTCTTGATTGATAAAAATCATGCAAGGCCATA
>CAIPRZ010000082.1 GCA_903867585.1 uncultured Chlamydiae bacterium | reverse complement strand
TTTCATAATCAAATCTAATTTTTCAGAAGTTAAAAAACCTCTAGAATGCATAGGCTCGATAATTTGTGGTTTAGGTAATGGTAGAGCCTGCACAAGAGCTTCTCTAACACCTTTATTACTGATAATCTTTTGGTAACGGGGATGTTTAAAAAATTGGACAGCCCATACGGTTATTAAAATGCTAGTAGCTCCAAAAAGAGCAATCAATAAAGGGCCTTGTGAAGGAACCCTTTTACTAAAAGCTAAGCGGATTACAAAAGCCCCTAGAAGGCTAATCATTGGTCCTACAATATAGCCAACATACCCTGAAAAATTCTGAAAAAAATAGGAAACTGTGGATTGAATTTTAGTGATAACAGCTTTAAGGCAATCTGAAAGTATTTGCGCATGAAATTCAATGTTAGTTTTTATAAAAGACAATGCCTGAAAACTTCGTAAATAAAATGCATTGAACGAGGATGACAAATTTTTAAGATCAAGCTGATTAAAAGAACTAAAATCATAGGTGATGTTTTTAAGAAAAAAAGCTCTAATTTGATCTCCAAACTTATAAATCAAATCAACATTTGCATAGTACTCAGAGATCTGAGGTAGTTTTATATTTGCAGTAAAATTACTCATAACCTCGCCTCTTTAAAAATAAAGCTGCGATAGTAAAATAAATATTTTTTTTAGTACAAATAAATAATTTATAAAGATTTGAGACTCACCATCTTTGGATGACAAAAGTTTGATTATTAGCTACATCAGAGGGCTGACGAGTGAGCCTTATTTCCTCTAATCGTTTTATAGGATTTGTAATGACGACTCCCTGAGGATTTCTACTTTCAATAACCTCATTTATATTTAAAAAAACAACTACATGACCTTTCCAAACGATCAAGTCTAAAGGCTTCATCAATTCAAGAAGTTGAGTATTTGTTAATCCTTCGATCGCTAACCTATTACCAAAGTTAACTAATTCAGAGGTGTTTCTTGGTGTCATACCCAAAGTGGCCGCATAAAGGAGTCCTGAACAATCCAATCCGGAAAATAAATATTTTAAATTTTGAATAAATTGAGCGCTTTTACCCTTAAATAAGGATTTTAAGTAGGCCTCTCCTTGTGAGTCTAAGATCCAATTACCACCCCAAACATAGGGTAATTGTTCATAGGATCTAAGACTTTCGATGACAGCCTTAGGTTCTAAAAAACTCTTTGTAGAATCGATTTTTTTTGAACACTCAAAAAAATCCTTAAAGGTAAAAAAACTTTTTTCAAAAGGGTGATCAGGAGTAGAGACACGCACAATTTCATCATTATAAGGGGCTATTTCTACCCTTTCATGGGGCAACAAAACCATTTCTAAAGATCTATATAAACCCTGTTCATCTTTAACTAAAGATGAACTATCCAACTCGTCATTAACTAAATTAGAATTAAACAGGGGTATATACAAATTGGCTTGTTTCATGGTTTCAATCGCTTATAAAAGTTTTATTATGTAAAATACTATTAATCACAGTCTGATAAAGAATTATTTAATAGATCATGTCGCAAAAGCTAAGATCATCGCTTGCCTTTCTAGGAAATTTATTTGAGCACTACGACAGTGCTATTTTTAGCCTACTTATCCCCTTTTTATCCTCTAAGTTATTCCCGTCAGACTCTTTATCTATTAGCCTTTTTAAAGGATTTAGCTTTTTACCGCTTGTCCTTTTATCCAAGCCCTTAGGCTCGCTATTTTTTAGCTGGCTCTCTTGCGAAAAAAATCCTGAATTTTCATTAAAATTAAGCTATGTAGGGATGGCCATAGTGACAGCGGGGATTGGCTTTTTACCGCTAAACGAAAAACTTACGTTTTTACCTTATATTATTGTTATAATTAGATTACTGCAGGGCTTTTTTTCTAGCGGTGAGACCATTAATGGAGCTATGTATGTACTTGAAAATACAAGTGCAGATAAAAAAGGGCTATTTAGTGCCCTATTTGATGCGTCTTCTTTAGCAGGTTTTTTAATAGCTTCAACCTTAATTTCATTTTATAAATTTCATAACTTATTGGACCCATATTGGCGCACCCTTTTTTGGGTTGGATCTTTATCGTTTATTCCCGCTTTTATATTAAAAAAACCCTCTCAACCTCTAAAACCAATTTCTTTTAAGACAACCTTTATTGAGATTCCAAAACTTGCATTTTTAAAAGTTTTTATGGCAAGCGGCCTCTCTTATGCCTTCTTTTCGTTGTGTTTTACTTTTTCCAATGGGGCTTTAGGTCTTCTTACATCGATTACCCCTGTCCAAAACCAACATCAAACAACGCTTCTTTTTTTAATTGATCTTTTACTACTTCCCTTATTTGGTTTGATGTCTAAAGTAATTGATTATCAAAAGCTCATGAAATTTTCATTGCTTTTAGCGTTAATTTTTGTCCCTTATAGTTTTTTTCTCTTATCCTCAGCAGATCTTAAGGGAATATTTCTCATTAGATTAGTTTGGACTGCACTTGGCGCTTTATTTAGCGCTAACTTATACCAATTCTATCAAGCCCTTTTTCCTAATCGGGCTCAACTCATAAGCTTATCTATTTCAACGTCCTCCCGGACTATTTTTCACCTTTCCCTCACGGTACTAGTTCACTATCGATCACTAAGTAGTATTTAGCCTTAACGGTTAGTTCCGCTAGCTTCCTCCAAGCTATTCGTGTCTTGGAGTACTCAGGTATAAAGACAAGAAAGTTGTTCGCATTTCGACTACGGGACTATCACCCTCTGGGGTTTTGCTTTCCAGCAAATTCTTCTATACGTACAATTTGTAACTTTCCGAGTAAACTCCGTCTTTACCCTACAACCCCTATACATGCCACAGGAAATCCTCTTACGAAGATCGCCTGTGGCGCATACAGGTTTGGGCTCTTCCCCTTTCGCTCGCCGCTACTTCGGGAATAACTATTGTTCTTTTTTCCTCCAGGTACTGAGATGTTTCACTTCCCCGGGTTCGCTCTCTGCATCGCAGAGTACACAGTCTTCAAACTGTGTGAGTTGCCTCATTCGGAAATCGAGGGATCAAAGGTTG
>CAIPRZ010000081.1 GCA_903867585.1 uncultured Chlamydiae bacterium | reverse complement strand
CCTGGCAGCTCTTATTTTGATTTACTTGGTCAGTTATCACCAAAACTTTATGATTTAATAAAAAAATTAAAAAATGGATCTAGTCTTTCATCTGATGAAAAGCTAAAAACTCTAGTCTTGTTTTTTCAGGAAAAAAATAAATTTCCTCTCCCTTTGATGTTACAATACATCCAAGCTGTTACTAAAAATAAATCAAGTGTCACCTTAGAAGATCTTTATTTTTTTGGTTTAAAAAATCCGGATGAGTTTTTTGGAACCACGCTTGTTTCAAGCAGTGTGAAATCTCTTACCTCTATTTTAAAAGAGGAGATCAAACTTCAAAAACCAGCGCTCATCATAGAAAAAAATAGAGAGCTTCTTTCCAAGTTCTATGGAACTAATGTACATCCAAATCAATTTTTTGTAGCCATTGGCATAACCCCTGAGTGTGGTATAGAGGCTTTAAAGATTATGGCTGCCATCGAGGGTATTAAAAAACTCTCAAAAGAAGAGCTGTTATTAGATTCAGCCTCCTATAAAGATTTTATGGAATATGCGGGTCAAAAAATTCCTGTTAACTGTTATGAGTTTAATGTGGATTTAGAGCCTAAGACTCTTGAAGAGGCGATGTATTTAGAGATGTATTCTAATTTAAAATCTCCCTTAGAGTTTGATCAATATGAGATTAAAGTACGGTTTTTAGAAAAAAACAAAGCTTTTCAAAGACTTTCTAAAAAACAGATTTATGCAGAGGCTCTTAAGGGCTATGGGGAGCTTTCCGAGCTGATGCCTTATGCTTTAAGTAGTAGCCTTGATTCTGATAAAGATAAACTTGAGGCTATAAAATCGTTAACAGGCTCTTCTAAAGACCTTCTTGAAAAGCATATGCAGGTAAGTTTTGCTAAAAAAGATCCGACATTTTTTAAAAAAATCTTAGGCGAACTTCCCATGCAGACCCAAGTTTTGTATGTGGCAAAAGAGGGGACTTTAAGCCCACTTGTTGGATTTAGTTCACTTGAGCAGTTTAAAAATGAACTCGATATGCTTCCTGTTAATACGCCTGTTTTTTTTGATTTAGCAGACAACTATCTTTATGAAATCGAGCTTACCTCATCAAATAAAAATCAAGTAGGGATGACCTATAGCCAAGCCCTATCTTCTGGAATTTTAAAAGAAAAGCTTAAATTAGAACTTGAAGGGACATTTAAAGAGATCCTGAAGAAAAACCCCTCAAAACTTTTGACAGCGCAAAAAAAATTAAAAACCCTCGATGAGGCGTTCCCAGATCTATTAGATATAAAAGCCTTAGGTCTTAAAAAAGAGCTGGCCCATTCAATGGGTGTGGATGAAAATACGATGCCTCAGCTTCTTTTAAAAGCGTATCCCAAGATGATCCTTTCCAAGGCTTTAAAAAATAAAAATACCGATTTTAGGCTACATTCAAGTGAGGGTTGGCTAACCCGATCAGAAGCTCAAGATCAAGAACTTAAAAAGCTGTTTTCATCAGACAAAAATCAAGTATCAGAAGTGGTTTTATCAAATGATGGGCATTACCGGTTTTATGAAAAAACAGGACCTGTCTCATCAGGAGAGCCGATTCTTGATAAACAGGCTTTAGAGTATTTAGCTCATGAAAAGTTCCAGCATACATTTAAAGAAAAATTGAAAAAGTAGTTTTAAATATGTTTGGGTTTGAAAAAGATAGAAGTTGTTTAATGCCAGTTGATCTTTTTGAGATTGAATGTGACATCCCTTTTTTTCAAGAAAGACCCAAGAAGTTTTCAAGCTATAAACTGCCTAATTTTTCTGAGCTTTTTTATAACCCGCATTTTGCCGAAGTGGGTCTTTATTATAATGATGAAGGAATCGGAGGACGAATAGAGGCTGAGATTCCTTTTACCGGATCTGAATATCCCGATTTTCAAAAAGGGGATGCTCTTGAGCTTTTTATAGCGACAAAAGATATGAAAAAAGCTGCAAGTGTTTCTAGGTTTTGTCATCATTTTGTCCTATTTCCTGTAGAAATAGCCTCTTTTTATGGCAAAGAGTTGTCCCATTTCAGACAAGAAGACTCAAGACCAATATCTGATCCTTTGCCAATTGAAATGGTTTCAGATTTTGATAAAAAAACTTATAGCATGGATTTTTTTATCCCTAAAGAGGCCCTTTATGGATTTGAAGATCGGACAGAGGTGATGAGTTTTACTTATGTTCTTCATAGCCCTAAAATGAAGCCCCAAGAATTTAGTGTTTCTTATGATAATTTTCAGATAGCTCAAATGCCCTCTTTATGGGCAAGCTTACGCTTAGAAAAAAAGCCTTAAATTAAACGAGAAGGAATTTATGAAATATTACACTCCCGAGCACCAATGGTTTGATCAAGATTTATACCGGGTAGGTCTATCGAGTTTTGCTAGAGGCGAGCTTGGACAAATCGTCTATCTTCAAATGCCCAAAGTTGGAGATAAAATTGAAGAAGGTCAGATTTTATGCATTCTTGAATCGACTAAATCAGCTGCTGATGTCTATGCGCCTTACTCTGGAATCGTTAGCGAACTGAACCCTGAGGCCCTTAATTTCATCAATGAGGATCCAGAAAAAAATGGGTGGCTTGTTACCCTTATTCCAGATCCAGCGATTAAGTCGGACAGGTTTCTAACGCCGATTCAGTATCATGAGATGATATCGATGTAGCCTGTAGTTTCATTCTTTCTAGAATTTGATTTTTTTGAAGAGTGAATAGATTAAAAAAAAGCTTGTTTTGATTATTCAAGAAATCTATCTCCCTAATTTTTAATCCAAAAAGGGTTAATTTAATTTTATCATGCTCTTTAAAAAAACCGGTATCAGTATGCATTTGAGATTTAAATAAATCCCAGGTTTCCACCAACAGAAATTTGTACGCAATCTCATTTTCTAGTTTTTTTTGAAGATCGAAAAAAACTCCCGTATAAGGGTTTAAAGCATCTATGGGGACTATCTGCCATCCACTGTAGAGTTTCCCAAGCTCTATTTCAATTTCCCTTAAAATTTCGCGACATTTTTCTAATGAATTTAT
>CAIPRZ010000080.1 GCA_903867585.1 uncultured Chlamydiae bacterium | reverse complement strand
TGGCAAAGGCATCTAAGCATGCTAGTTTAACAAGGTTTAGTCTTTGGAAATTACTAGAACCGAATGGAGATATTTCAACACCAAAAGGTATTTATAACGCTGATATAACTGGCTTTAGAAATGACTGCGATGGATTTTTAATAAAAAGTTTTGCTCATAGAATTGCTTTAGTTGTTCTTGATGACAATCACCGCTTTATATTTGATCCAAATTATGGATTAATGCGAGCTACAACTAAAAATGCTTTTGAAAAAATCTGTGTATATTACCAAGAACATAAGGTTTATAACCCACTAAATCATGATACTTGGATTGAAATTCAAGGTTTTAAAACTTCCTAAATTTGCTAAAAAAACAAAAGCACCAAGCAGTTTAATTTCCATATACCCTTTTTCCAAGAGGTTAGTTATTCGTAATAGTAAATATTTCCAAGCAGTATTTCTTGTTTTTAAGAGTTAGTTTTTTGCTTCCTCTTTTATTTTACAAAAAAAGTAGCAAAATATTTGTTGCTCAATTATGAAATAGGTATCACCGGAGTTTTATATGAACCGTGCTTTTTTATTTGCTGCTCAAGCTATAGTTCTTGCCCCCATTTTTATTTATGCTGATCAAGAAGAGGAATTGGTCTCCTCCACTCAAGAAGAAGAATTAGTATCATCTTCAAGTGCTCCCCTTTCCAATGTTTTTTTATCAGATGTATATTTTGACAGTAGCCACTCTTCTAACAGTAAGCCTGAATCTAAACCAGAAACCAAGGGTTACTACCTTGGAGGCTTTGGCGGTTTTGGTAATGTAAGAATATCAAATCTCCAAAATGGAGCTGCTTTATCTACAGGTCCAAGCGGACCTTATAGTCCAGAATCTATAAATGTCTATGCGACAGGAAAATCCCCTTCGCATTATTTTGGAATGGGAGGTCTTCACTTTGGATATGAATCTCAAAGAAGAAAAGATAAAGATGTTCGTTTAGTAACAGCTGCTGAAGTAGAAGCTTACTACTATCAACAAACAGATAATGCTTTTTCAACAAATATTGCAGAACTCGATCCTGCAATAGACTTCCATTATTTTGATCTTATCATTCCAACAAAAAACCTAGGCTATACCGCAAATTTAGTAATAGCTTTAGAAAACAAATATCTAACTCCTTATATCGGCGGTGGATTCGGGCAGCAAGTTATCTGGGTAAAAAATGCTAATTCTGAACAAATAGAGCCAGCAGATAATCCTATAGATGCTAACCACTTTAACGGTCAAACCAATGCCCACACTTGGGTTGGTGCTGTTGTGTTTAAGGGCGGTTTAAGAAAAACATTTAATACGCATTACCGTGTTTTTGCTGAATACCGTGGTTATTGGACCTCTCAGGCTAACTTCCTACTTGGACCTACAAAATATCCAACACATAGAGATACTACCAAGTGGCTTTTGCAATTTGACTACACCATTTATAACATGGGAGTATTTGGTATAGATTTCATGTGGTAATACCCAATTTAAATCTGACAATTTAGCTTAAAACTAAATTGTCAGATGTTTTTCCATCGAAATAAATTATTAAATTTTTTAATACTGTTAGAAAATTTGAGGTTTTATGGAAAATACATCGCCGGCCTTATTAGAATTTCAAACCATTCCGCTAGATGATTTTGTCCAAACCCCGAAAACTAAAGCTGTAGTCCCTTTTCAAAAACCCCCTCCTAAGACCACGCTTGTCAGTACAAGTCTTATCGCCATTGATAATATTTTAGATTATATACCCCTGGTCAGTACGGCTAATAATTTAGTAGATCTTGGATTAAAGCATGTTGTTTTTAAAGACACCGATCCAGAATCTAGTGAATTTAAACAGTATCTTAAGCATCTTAAGGACAAAGAGACCACAACCTGTTTAGTCTATAGCATTCCAGTTATTGGTAATATTTTAAAAATTGGGGTCTCTACCCATTCATTATTTTTTAGTTCTAAGCCTCCTGCTTCCGCCTTAACCAAAAAAGAATTATTACAAAGCCAGCTAGCTTTAAGAAACCATCCTATTATGCCAAAAGTAGTTACTGCTGGAAATGAAGAGAAACTTCCTTTCACAATCTAGTTCCGCTAAAAAATATAAAGGGATTTATCATTAACCTTTAATACCTTATGAAGGTAATAAATAATTTACTTGATAGTTTTTTTTCTTTTTAATTGAAAAAAAAATTGGTCAATAAAAGGCAGGAAAATTTTTTATAATCATCAAAAAAATCAATAATTGCCTAGCGGTTTATAAAATATAATCTTTTATGCATAATATTAGGGAAACAACCAACCTGACTAAAGGCTGTCCAGCTGGACGGCCCTAAATTCAGGTTTTAAAAACCCCTATTGATACCGTGAAAACAAAAACAACTTCTCATTATCGCTGGTTAATAACTGGACTGATATTCTTTATAACGCTTGTTAATTTTATCGATAGATCTGCTATCTCATTTGTTATCGAACCGCTAAAAAGAGAATTTCATTTTACTGATACTCAATTCGGCATGATTCTTTCTGCATTTGGCGTGGGCTACATTCTCCTCACCTCATTAGGTGGATGGCTTGTTGATAAATATGGCACTCGCATTATGTGGCCTGTATCGGCTGTAAGTTGGTCTATATGTGTTGGTCTTTTAGGCCTTGCTGCTGGCTTTTGGAGTTTTGTAGGGATTAGATTTTTATTAGGTATTACCGAAGGCCCTCACTTTCCAGCCATGACTCGATCTATAAGTAATTGGCTTCCTTCAAAAGAAAGAGCTAGAGCCTTGTCGATTGGACTTATTGCTATTCCTCTATCCTCCGTTTTGGGAGCTCCCATTTGCTCTTATTTAGTTGCCGACTTTGGCTGGAGAACGATGTTCTTTTCTATTAGCCTTATCGGTATTTTTTGGGGTTTTGTTTGGTACTTCGTATTTAGAGACAATCCTAAAGATTCAGCTTATGTTAGCAAGCAAGAGCTAGAATTAATAAACTCATCTAAAAAAGAAAAAAGCTCAAAAGATGTACAAATTAATTGGCGCTATATTCTAACCCATCCCGCCTTGATTGCTAATAATTTTGCCTACTTTGCGTTTGGTTACATGCTATTTTTTGCCACTTTATGGCTACCTGGGTATTTTATCTTAGAACATAATCTAAACATCAAAAGCGTCGGCTGGTACCTCACTATCCCCTGGTTGACCGGAGCCTTATTTTTAAAATTAGGTGGCGTCATTTCCGATTACCTTCATAAAAAGACGGGTAAACTCCGTATAGCTAGAGCTCACCTTATTTGGGTAACCCAAGCCCTAGCTGCTATCTTCTTTGTCTGTTTAAGCTATACAGATTCTCTGGCCTATTCCATTTTATTTTTAAGCCTTGGACTCGGATTTGGTTTAATGCCGCAATCGGCCTTTTTTAGTATTAATATTGATGTAGCAAAAGAAATGTCTGGATCAGCCCAAGGGATTACCTCAAGCTGTTTATCTTTAGCTGGTATTATTGCCCCCATCACAACAGGATGGCTTGTTGATTTGACAGGAAGCTATAAAACAGCCTTCCTTCTTTTAGCTGTTATCACAGGACTTGCAGTTCTTGCAGTTATTTTATTCCACCACCCTGACCGCGAGCACCCTCGTCAGAAGAAAGGGAATCTAGGGATTAATTTATAAAAAAAGCAGCTATAAAATAGCTGCTTTAAAATAATTATATTTTAAAAAGATTTTTAGATTGAAAATTGACTTTTCATTAAAGGAATTATTCTTAGGAGTTTTCCTTAAATTCAGCACCTGTGGATAAAGGAGTAGCTGATGAAGTAGTTGCTAAACATGCAGTTTTTGAACTAGAAACAGTTTTGGAACCGCTACCCCCAGCTAAAGGTACTAAAGCTGAACCAGCTCCACCTGACGCGGCAGCACCTGCATGATGGGAAATTTCCATCGGAGCTATTGCCGCAGCAGGTGCGGCAGCACCTGCATGATGGGAAATTTCCATCGGAGCTATTGCCGCAGCAGGTGGGGCAGTAGCTGCATGATGGGAAATTTCCATCGGAGCTAAAGGAGTTCGGAAAAAATCTACGTATTTAAAAAAAACGGCTGGGATTTTCAATCTAAGATCCAAATAAAAAATATCTGATTCTTTAAAGTGGGTCATAGCCATTCTTTCATAAAAACCAACAGAGCCATCAAGCGGCTTTAAATAGAGATACTGGCATTTTTCAAAAAAAGCTTTTTGAATTAAGGATAGCAACATAGTTGCCCCCGCACCTGGACGAACAAGAACGGCTTCATCTTCATCAACAGCTGATGTTGGTGAATCAAAACGTAAATTCCAAGGAGCAGTAGCTAATGATCCAACGTACAAAGACTGTTCTTTCATGGCTGAATTTTCAGCAAGAGTTAGATGGTATGAGGCTACAGCTTGAACTGTTTCAGCTGAACGTAAAGCTCTAACGAAAAAAGGTTTCTTTTTGGAAATATGGTCTGTACACCCTTCTCTTAAAGCATCTACAATGAATTTATATTGATCAACAGCTTTAAGGTCTTTTTTAAAATTTTCTTGAATTTCAGGGTGTGTTGCAAGAAGTTCCTGATTTGAAGACATATAAGCTCTTGTCTTACCAAGTCTTTCTCGAATACTAGCTATCCAAGCCTTAAGAGTTGCATTAACCGCTTTATAGTCACTATCTTCGACAGGGTCTAAATAAGTAAAAGGGATCTTTGGAAATTCAGGGCTGATTACTGCCGACATTATTCACCTCCAATGATGAGGTTTAAAGATGTGACTTTAAATAATGAGGATCTGAAATTTTCAATTTCAGAAATCGTTAATGCTTGAGCCGAGTCCCCTTTTGATTCACGATAAAAGGCTTCAATATCTTCTGATAAAGCTTGCTGACAAATAATCTTAGCTTGTTTACTTATGGCAAGAATTAAAACATGATCGGGTTTATCGATCTTATGGAATACTGCTTCGTAACTGATATTTTTCTCTTCACCCTCATTTGAAACCGCTTGAGCATAAATTTTTGAAGTGTACCCATGAAAATCAAAATTGAAGTAACAAGGCTCTTTGCCTGAAGGCTTGAAAACTAAACTAAAACTCTCTTTATCACCGCTCATCGACTCTAAAGAAAAAGCACCGATTTTACGTGTAAGTAGATCAAAAGGATTACGATAAGTAATACCAAGCCAAAAACTTTTCAAAGACGCTTTGCTGATCATTTCTTCTAAAGCCAAAGAGGGCATTTCAATAGTACTAAACTCTCTTTCGGGGGTAGGTCTACCCATTAATGCAACTATAGATGGTTTTGGAGGTGACAATGTGGTCATAAATACCCTTTAGCTTACTTGAACTTTTTTAACTTGAGATGTTTGCATATCGATAAGATCAATGTCGGCTTTAGACAAATTTTGATCTTTTTTTACTAATACTAGGCGAGAAAGCTCTCCGTAAGAGGGAACGATTTCTTTATCTAAAAGCATCGCTTTAAGCTTACCTTCAAAGATTTTAGCTTTTTTTAGGGTTCCAAGGCTATAGATATTTCCAATAACCCCTAAAGGCCAAAAAAAGGTTCCAGCTACAGAAAACCCGCCAGAAACAAGGGGACTACCCTTTTTTTCTAAAATTTTGACAGCCTCATTATACCTAAAAACATCGGCATTGATTGAACTTGTTGATAATGAATAAGTTCGTCTTGAGGGGTTTTTAACCGTAACCACGTAAGCATCAATACCTTGCAGCTTAAGATCTAAAACCTCTTTTAACTGGGCAGGGGTAAGTTTCTGAGTAACTACCTGTGGAGGGGCTTCAACAACGTTTATATGAAGATTACTTTCTACATGGGACTCTAAAATACCCGCATTTGTAAGACTTGCCCCAGTAATAAAAGAGATCAAAACCTTTAATAAATTGTTTCTCATAATAGCTTCATTTTTAAATTTTATAATAAATATTATATCAAAATAATCTATTTATAACCACAATAATAGTACATCCTTAAATGACTTATTATTATGGAGTTAAGTACTAATTATTCATTATCGACCTTAGAAGGATGTAATTGTAACCAGATATAGTCCCTACATAAGGGACAGGAAAAATAGGCCTTATCGTGGTTTTGTTTTACAAGGGGGCCTAAACAATGCCTATGAAAGACATGGGCTGTAGCGTTTGCTGGGTAATGGCCCCCTAAAAGTTGATTTTTTTTTATGGGCTCAAGACAGATCGAGCAGTCATCAAGTTTAGGTGCTATAGTCCAGATCCTTAAATAGGTTTTATCAAGTAATTGATCTAGTGCTCTATTTTGAACTTTTATTAAAGCGGATTTAGAGAAAAATTTAATAACATTAAAGAGACAAAAACTCAAAACTAAAGGGATTACAAGGCTGTTTTGAGGATTGTGATATTTAAGAAAAACTGTTCCGACACACAGCATTAAGGCCAATTTATCAAAAACTTGAGAGAATTTTTTATCAAAACTGTAACCTAAATGATCTGCCGCATATTTTTTTATTTTGAATATATAATTGGCCCGTAAAACTACATATTGTCTTTGCTCATGGCTTTTGGGAAAAACCTGCAAAATATCCCATTTTTTTTCTACGATATTTTTATTTATTTCATCGGTTAATTGTGAAAGCTGCAAATGGTAATATTTAGCTTTTAGATTATCTTCAAAATAGATATGTGTTGTAGGAAGTAAAATCATTTGAGTAAATTTATGCCCCAAGTATTTTTTAAAAATCAGCCTGTCACTCTAGAAAAAAACCTTATCTCTGTGGGCTCCCATATGCCCAACATAAAGTTCACTATGCAGAACTTAGAAGAAAAGGATCTTAGTTCTTTTAAAGATGATAAACTGATTTTATGGTTTGTGCCAAGTTTAGACACAGGGACGTGTGTGCTGTCTGCCAAACATTTAAATGAGCACCTTAAAAAACACCCTTCAACTCAAGCGCTTATTCTATCTATGGATCTCCCTTTTGCCCAATCAAGAGTTTGTGGACTAGAAGGGCTCAATCAGGTGAAAACGGCTTCATTATTTAGACATCAACAGACTCTTGCCTCGCTTGGTCTAATGATAGATTCTGGCCCATTAAAAGGCTTATCAGCCCGTTGTGTTATGGTATTAGATTCTCACCACAACATCATCTATATAGACCTTGTTTCTGAAATCACACATGAGCCCAATTACACTAAGTTATTTCATTTCCTAGGTCATTGAGACCTAGTCTTTATTCGCAAGCTTGCAGCGTAAATGAGGCTTTATAAGCCTCATGATAAGTTTCTAAAGAAAGTTGATCTTGTGACCTATTGACAAAAGCTTTTTGTAGATGATCTGAACCAGCAACTCCAGATGGAGTATAATTTAAAGAAAAAGTCATGGATTTAATTAGATAAATTGATTTTTTTAATTAAAAAAAATCACTTAATTAATTGGAATTCAATTATTAATATAAAATTTGACAACTAGAACAAAAAGTTGTTCCTCTTCCCGCGATCTTTGTTTTAACAAGGTCTGTATTGCAAACTATACAATCTTGTTTAGATCGGCCATAGACTAAAAGAGTTTGTTGGTTCTTTCCCCTTCCATTAACATGCTGATAGTTACCAAGCCCATTTCCAATACTTGTCCCTTTGGCTTCTAATCCTTTCTGTAAAACCACAACTATGGCCTCCTGGAGCCCTCTTATCGATTCAACCGCAATATTAGAAACCCTAGATTCTGGATGGATCCTGCTTAAAAAAAGGGCCTCATCAACATAAATATTTCCAAGACCTGCAATTTTATCCTGGGCTAATAAAAAAGATTTTATTCCCGTCTTGGAGTGGGAGAAAAGATTTATTAAATAATCAGATGTAAAAGCGCTTGATAAAGGGTCAATCCCAAGCTTTTTTAGAAGCTCTTTATGAGATAAGCAAAGCTTCATCGTTCCAAACCGTCTCACATCTCTAAAGATTAAAAGCCCCTCTGACAAGCTAAACGCTACCCGATCATAAGGACCTAATTCATAATTATGGGTATAGGGAAAATAAAAAAACTGACCCGTCATCCGTA
The DNA here is from genome assembly GCA_903867585.1 of uncultured Chlamydiae bacterium. Classification (GTDB taxonomy): domain Bacteria; phylum Chlamydiota; class Chlamydiia; order Chlamydiales; family Rhabdochlamydiaceae; genus CAIPRZ01. The sequence goes on along the minus strand of CAIPRZ010000080.1, from coordinate 11,220 downwards.
AATGAATAACAAGATCACAGTCTTCAAGCCCTAAAATAATATATTTACCCTTTCTAATTATAGAATGGATGGTTTTATTTAGAAGACTTTTAGCCTCCTGGCTATCAAGTGTTTTTTTATTGAAAACATCGATTTTTTGGATAGTTTGATGACAAATGGTCTGATTCAGACCATTAACAATAGTCTGAACCTCAGGAAGCTCTGGCATGGGGTGGTTTTAAAACAATTAAAAGATTACTCTTACGCATAATAAGATATCACAACTAAAGGTTTTCATGTCCAAAAGAAATAAATCACTATTTATGATTTTAGGAGCCATTTTTCTTGGCGCCCTCATCGGCGGCCTTCTTGGCAAAGAAGCTTCTTTATTTGGCATCACTTTCTACTCCTTTTTTGACCTTGTGGGAACCCTTTTTCTGCATGCTCTAACTATGGTTGTCGTGCCTCTTGTAGCAAGCTCAATCATTTCAGGGGTCGCAAAAATGGCTCAAGACCACTCTTTTGGCAGATTGGGTCTTAAAACTTTTTTCTTTTATCTTTTAACAACCCTTTGCGCTGTTGTTATTGGCGTTACAGTGGTGAATATTATAAAGCCTGGAACAAGTGTTAATATTTCAAGCCTAAATCTAGCCGAACATAAAGAAACAGCTGCTAACGCTTCCCAGATGCTTGAAGGTGACAATATTAAATCCATCATATTAGAAATCATTCCTCCCAATATCGTTGAAGCCTTAGGTAAGGGACAAATGCTTGGGGTTATTTTTTTCAGTCTTCTATTTGGTTATGCCATCTCAAAAACAGAGTCCCAACATTCAAGCCAACTGGTGGGGGTGATTGGAGCTATATTTAATACGATGATACAGGTGACGCACCTAGTATTAAAATGTTTACCGATTGGGGTCTTTTGTCTTGTAGCAGAAACTTTTGCTACTTTCGGCTTCGACTCGTTAAAAAGCCTTGCCCTATTTTTTGTGACAGCCCTAACAGCGCTTGCCATATTTGCCGGAGTCGTCCTTCCCCTACTTTTAAAATACATAGCAAATGTTAACCCCTTAAGACATGTAAGAGCTATGGGTCCAGCTATAGCAACAGCTTTTTCAACCTCATCATCATCTGCAACCCTACCAGTTACCATGGATTGTGTTGAAAAAAGAGCCCATGTATCTAATAAGGTCTGCTCTTTAGTGATTCCTCTTGGCACCTCTATGAATATGTCTGGATCAGCACTTTATGAGTGTGTAGCGGCCCTTTTTGTAGCTCAAGCGTTTGGTTTAAAAATTTCTATTCTTACTCAAATTATTGTCGGCTTTTTAGCTTTGATCACCTCACTTGGAGTGGCAGGAATTCCAGCTGGAAGCCTTGTTTGTGTGATCGTCATTTTAAAAACCTTGGGCCTTCCACCAGAAGGTATTGGTTTATTTTTGGCTGTTGATCGTATACTCGACATGTGCAGAACCACTGTTAACGTCTTTAGTGACAGTTGCTGCGCTGTACTTGTTGCCCGTTCTGAGGGTGAAAGTCAGGTATTACAAAGTGAAAATTTTGAGAATAAAAAATGAAAAAATTAGCCCTATTTACAGCCCTTTTATTAAGCTTTAGCCACACCCATGGAGCCCTGTCTGCGTTTTCACAAGGGATGAAAGAGATCAGAGAGATCCTTGATAGTTCCTATTTACGTGAAAACCTTTCTCAAGGCAGCCCTATTTCAGAAATTAAACTGGAACAAGATGATGGTCATACACGTATTTACAGCGTGAGTGCTGGTGAAATAACTCTTTATGCCAAGCTAAACTATGTAAAAACAGCCCGTTGTGGACCTCGATGTTACGAAATTGAGTGGACAAACTCGTCTTCATAAAAAAAGGCCTCGATGTATTCGGGGCTTTTTTCCTTAATTCTTATATAAACTGATTTAATATTATATATTTTAATACGTAGTTAATTGTTAATCTCTGTAATTAAATTAGTTGTTTAATTAGTATTTTATTAATTAAATAACTAACTCATTTAACTATATGACCAATTTATCGATTCCCTCTTCTTCTTTAGGCGCCGCAGCCGGCGTTTCACCCTCTGCAACAAGCCCAGTTCACAGCATAGTGAGTGCGGTAGCTCTTGAAGCTGTAGCAGCTGGAGGTGATTCTTTGCAAGCCTCCGGCCATAAAAGAGGTAGGCCTCAACCAGATCATTTGCTATCAGCGGAAGGATCCAACTCTAGTTCTTCTAGCGGTCTATCATCAAGTCCAGCCCCAGATAGAAAAAAAATAAGCTTTTCTCCCACCGTTACAGCTCGTATTTATCAAGCATCTTCTAGCTCTTGCGTCACCGCAATCGATTCTTCTTTAAAAAAAGCTGTAGAATATGAAGATAAGACTCAACTCGTATTTCCCCTTAATGAGTCAGATAGAGCATTTAAATGGGATAGAGATTCTATGGAATATATGCCAAGAAGTCCTGATGATCCTTCTAAAATTTCGTGGCCAAGATCAATGAAAGAACCAGCGTCTAAAGAAGCGGAAGCAAGTTCAGCCTCGCATTGGGAAACAGGCTTAGAATATCGTTATATATTTGGGGCGAACGCGAAACTTCAAACACTGACGACTTTATTAAAAACCTCACCTGAAACTGTGATAGGCTATGAATCAGTTTTTTTTGCTCTATTTAATGAGTTTTCTGCACGTTTAGTTAAATATGATCCCCGATTAAATGAGAATTTTGTTCATGCCTTGCTCACGCTTGTGGAACAAAAAGATGAATCTTCTGAAGAACTGACAACTTTTGCAGAACTGATCCAAGAAACGTTATATGAACTTCAAAAAAAAATATCGATTAAAGAAACTATTTCCAAAGAGTTATTTTGGGATTTAATGTCATTTCCTAGGGCTGCTCCTATTTGCATCTATCGTGCTGAGGAAGCTCCCTCCTTAGTGAAGGGCTATAAAGAATGGAAAAAGGAAGAAGAAAAACCGATTACCCTTTTAAATTACAGTACAGACGATTGTCGCTATTTGGTCTCTTTGGGTGTCATGGTAAGAGATACTCCGGTTTTTGAAGATTTTTTCAAGATTTGGAGACGATTTAAAACTTAAATCAGTAACAGCCTCATCTTCTCCAGCAAATGAAGCTTAACTAACAAAATGATGGTTACAGAATACACGCTGATAAAAAAATCTTTGTGGAGCTAGGTTTACGGCATAAAGCAGACAAAATCTTTCTCATAAAAAAAAGCTCCAAGTATCTTTTGACACTTGGAGCTTTTTTCAATTATTTCGTTTTTATTTACGCAGTCTCTTGAGCACGTTTATAGTTAACAATATAACCATCTTGAAGAACCATCGCGTGGGCTCTAGCTTCATCAACCTTGTAGGTATGTGAATCATTTTTAACAGTAAAAGTTCCATCTTGCTCTTTTACAAGCGTTGTATAGTGTCCCCCACCAATAGACCCTGAATGCAAAACGACAGAAGCTGGTTCAAGTTGTATTCTAACGACAGAAGCTGGTTCAGGTTGTATTCTTTCAACATTTACATCAATAGCAATAGGATTCCAAATACCTGTAATAGATCCTGGTAATTTAGCCCCTCTAGAGTGACGGGGTAAGGTAAGAGAAAAACTTTGCAATTGGTCTGGGTTTTCATGGCATAAAACTAGTCTAAAAAAATCTAAACAGGGATTACCTTCATCTTGATAAACTGCTTTATTAAAACCTGTTAGCTCATTGACAGCAAAATTTGCTTCTAAAATATCATCAATAGTTGCTGTATCCTTAGCTTCTTTTAATCCATCATACTTTAGATTAAAATTGTAACAGGGATCTTGATTAGCATTTAATGTCCCAGCCGCTTCAAGAGGTAAGCGATTGCCCTGTTCATCAGCAAGTTCCATTTTTTGTAAAACAAAAGAGCAGGCTGGATTTGTAGCTAAGTCTAATTCACCAAATAGTGTTGTTAAAAATTCTTGAGCGTCATGTTGGCGACCTATACGACCAAATCTGTTAATTACAATAATTGAATCAGCAATCGCATAAGAGCAAGCATTTGTAATTTGTCTATCTGGATTTTCTTTTTTTAATTCTTTAGCAAGAGCTAATAAATTTTCTCTTAATTCATTACGGTTTCCGAGATTTTTTAAATCTTTATTTCTATTTTCTTCTTGTCTTGCTGTTAGAGGACCAATAAATGGTTGCGCGGGTAAAGTCAGCTCTTGGCTTAACAATTGTTCAATATTATCCATATGGCAAATACTCTGTAGTACCGAATTCATAAAACAGGTATTTCCAAAATTTTTTAAACCTTTGGGATCGATTGATTTCCATGAAAAAAAATCGTTATTCCAGGAGGAGGAAGGGTCATTATTGTTTGTAAAAGGTACATTTAGGTCGTCTGTTACCATTTTCAAGATTCCCCAAACTATAAAGCTAATAGCAATAATTGGGATGCTGATTCCTAAAACAATCGGGGATAAAGGAGTAATTAAAGAAGTAATAACTAAAGCAGCACTTCCTACAAAAGCAATGCCTAGGAGAGTTTTTGAAACAAGAGAAATACGATTTAAAACATCATCATCGCCATATGACTTTGTAGAAAAAGCCAGGAGAGGCTGCTTTTCAGGGGTAATAGGTAAAGTCATATAAAACTCCAATTAAATATAATATAATTATACAGGTTAATATAAAAAATTACTACAAATTGCTTCTATTCGCAATATACTGAATATCAATTAGTTAATCAATTAGCTTTACTAATGCTATTATTAAACTTTGAATGAGGGTGGTAAAGGGGCATGGAATTTCATCTCTTTACCAGTTATAGGATGCTTAAACTCAAGCTTTTCAGCATGCAGAAGCATACGTCTATGTTTATTTCGTCCATAGATCTCATCCCCTACTAAGGGAAATCCACGAGAATTAGCCTGAACCCTGATTTGGTGCTTTCTACCTGTTTCCAGTTTGAATCGTACAAGGGTGTGGGTTTCATTTCGGTCTAAAACCTCATAGCAGGTAATAGCCTCTTTAGAGTTTTCGTTTGGGGGTGTTACATGAACTTGACCCCGATCATCTTCTTCTAAGTGATCGACCCAACGCCCTTTATCTAAGGGAATAGAACCTAGGACAATTCCGATATATTCTCTTATAATGTCATGGTCGTAAAAAAGGGATTTAAGCCCCTCTTTTGCTTTCTCGCTTTTGGCAAATACAAGTACACCAGAAGTGCCCCTATCTAATCTATGCACGGGGGTGATTTTTTGCTTATAATAGTTTTTTAGGTAACTGTGAAGGGAAACATGGCCCCCTAAGTCCTGATCGACCGAAAGGAGGTTTTCAGGCTTATAGACTACCGTTAGATGAGAATCATCGTAAAAAATCTTGATATTTGGCCCGGCTTTTTTTTCTTTGGGTAATATAATGATTTTTTGACCCTCAGAGATTTCCTGCATGGGCTTAGTCACAACCTTCCCATCAACCGACACGCGGCGATCAGAGATCAGACTTTTTAAAGCAGTTTTTGAAGCTCCATCAGCGTGGAAACGGAGAGCTTCTATTAAAGGTTTGGATTTTTGTGTATTCATGCAAAAAATTATACCATAAAGCCTAAAGTTTGGACAGGGGTATTCCTGCCAATTATTTTATTGAAAATTGGATCTCCCTAATGCTTGCACCCTCTAAACTTTTTTTACTGGACTTAAGCAGGCCAAGATCAGTATAAAGAGTTCATTTCAATTAACTTGTAGGATAAACAATGGCAGACATTATTGATTTTGTACCAGAAACCCTCTCTGAGCACTCTAACAAAGAAAAAGCAAGCTACTGTATAGGCCTTGAAGCTGGTAACAGTATCCGCATGCAATTTTCTGATTTAGACACTCATTTGATCCTCACAGGCTTTGAAGATGCCATTAAAAGAAATCGTCCAAGGGTTACTGAGCAGGAATTCCAAAACATCATGATGGCTGTAAAACAGCAAATGGAATCACAACAAAAAGCTTTTGTTGCTCAGCTATCACAAAAAAACAAAAAACAAGCTGAAACCTTCCTAGAAGAAAACAAAGCTAAAGAGGGCGTCCATGTCCTTTCAAGTGGTCTTCAATATAAAGTCTTAGAAGAAGGATCAGGAGCTAAACCTCATTTAACAGATCAAGTAAAGGTCCATTATAAAGGTCAGTTTATGGATGGAACGGTATTTGACAGCTCTTACAAAAGACAAGAACCTACCGTATTTCCCGTTGATCGTGTAATTTCTGGTTGGTCTGAAGCGTTACAACTTATGAGTATCGGTTCTAAATGGCAAATTTTTGTACCAGGCTATCTAGCTTATGGCGAAGCCGGTTTTGCTCCTCATATCGAGCCTAACAAGCTTTTGATATTTGAAATGGAGTTACTCGAAATCAACCCGTAAAATTATTATGTCTCTTGCTTGGATTTTTTTATTTTTAGCTGGTTTTTTTGAGATTTGTTTTACTATAGCCCTGAAATATTCTCAGGGCTTTACTCGCCTTATCCCCAGTATTTTTTCTGCTATTTTTATAGTGCTTAGTTTCTTTTCTGTATCACAAGCCATGAAAGAAATTCCTATTGGAACAGCGTATGCTATTTGGGCAGGTATTGGAGCGGCCGGTACTGTTATGTGTGGAATGCTTTTTTTTGGAGATTCTATTCACATCATCAGACTTTTATCATTAGTACTGATTATTATCGGTATTGTCGGATTGAAAATGGTAAATGTTGACTAATCCCCTCTAGCTGCTTTCTCAAGCCTATTTTTAAGGCCTAAAGAGAGGTTAGAAGGCATTTTTACATAAATAGTAGAAAGATTTAAATCATCAGCAATTCTAAAAGCTTTATATAAATTGAAAGCGGTTAACTCTTGCCAAACAGGGGCTAGGATCTTTTCTTCAGATAAGATCATCACATCCTCACTTACCAAATGATCTAATTGAATTTCATCTACAAGTACAACTTTAGCTGTTGGAGCGTAGTGGCGGTATTTCATCCCTGGAGCCTCAATAGCGGTATCTTTTGTCGAAAAGTGACAGGGCTTTTCTAATACCTTTTCAATAGCTTCTTTAGAAATAAGCCCAGGTCTTAAAATAACGGCACGATCTTTATATAATTTAATAATGGTAGATTCGATACCCCCAACAGATCGCCCTCCGTCTAAAATTAGTTCTAAAGAGGGGCTAAAATCCTTGAAGACGTGTTCTACTTGTGTGCTACTGGGTTTACCCGATAAATTAGCTGATGGCGCTGCGATTGGCTCATCTAAAAGCCTAATTACTTCTAGAAATAAGGGATGAGAAGGGATTCTGATAGCGACTGTGTTTAATCCACAGGTAATGGTGTCTGAGACCTGTTTTTTTTCAAGAAGGACCGTTAATGGCCCAGGCATGAAAGCCTCATAAAGCTTTAAAAAATCATCATTTATATAAGCGATCGATTCGATCATTTTAAGATCGTGAGCATGAACAATTAAAGGATTATCCTGAGGCCTTTTTTTTAAGCTAAAAATCTCTTTTAAGGCCTCTTCTTGATAGATAGAAGCTCCAAGACCATAAACAGTTTCGCTAGGAAGTGCAACGACACTCCCCTTTTTCAAAGCCATAGCAACAAGATGTGTATCATGGACGATTTTAGTCAAAACTAGCTCAAGATAATTTAATTTAAAGCTAAATTATAACCTATTTTTTATAGTCCGGCAATGAGGCTTATAAAATAGAAAAATTTTTTGATAAAATTAACCTTTTTCAAAATAAGTAAAAAATAAGCTATACATATTTTTACACCAAATGAAGGACTTTTTTATGATTAGTAGTGGTTTCATAGCCCTTCTTTTTCTAGCTGTGGTCCACTGGATATCTATAAAAAAATATTTACACAACTACCTAAGTAGTGCAAGATTCTTATCGATGGCATCGGGAATTTCTTTAGCCTATGTATTTGTTGAGCTATTACCTGAAATTGAACGTGGAGGAGCTGTTTTAAAAAAAACAGTTGGAGACGTACTCCCACGGTTAGAGACCCATACCTATATCATCGCCCTACTTGGTATTTTATTTTACTATGGCGTTTCGACCAAAAAAATGCTGGCTAAGTACAATTGGCTTCATATTACAGGATACCTGTTTTTTAACTTTTTAATCGGGGCAAGCTTGGCTGACGATTCTGATCCTACTATTCAGCCGATATTTCTTTATACCATAGCGATCGGTCTTCATTATTTTATCAGAGATCATCTCTCAGATATCTCTAATTCCCCTAATATATTGCGGGCTTTGATAGCCTCTTTATTTGTGGGTTATGGATTCAGTAGTTATTACGATATTCCCGATGCTATTGTAGCCATCGGTATCTCTTTTTCAGCCGGTGGTATCTTACTTAACGTTTTTCACTACGAATTACCCAAAAAAAACAAAAATAATTATCCCTGGTTTTTGATGGGAGCGCTCTTTTATACCGTCCTAATATTAAGCCTCGGCTAAAATAGAAAACCTTTTACCTATTTACTTTTCTGTTATTGATTAAATAGGGCAAACTTAATCTTTTTTTCTAAACAGGAAGTTTATGAACCGCAAATCAAAGATTATACTTTTATCCTATATCGCTCTTTTATCAGCCGGTGGGGTCATGGGTTATATAAAATCTGGAAGTCTTATGTCTCTTGTCATGTCGCAAGTATTTGGACTTGCCCTATTAGCTCTTGTCTTGCTCTCAAAAAAAATACAAAAGCCCCTTACCTATATCTCTATGGTTCTTTTGTTTATCGATAGCTTTTTTACTTATCGATTTTTGAAAACTTGGAAAGTGATGCCAAGTGGTGTTTTTGCAATATTAACTTTTTGTGTTTTAGTCGTTGTTTTAAAAACTAATGGTCAGCTTCGAAATAAGGCTCGACGTGCACCATAACATCTTGCACCTCTGGCATGTCCTCCTGAATAGAAGCTCTTACTTGTTGAGCTATTCTATGGGCGTGCATAACAGTTGATTTTGGATCGACTTCAATATCAATATCGACATGAGCGTCTGGACCATAGCGTTGGACGCGAAGTTTTTCAGTAGCTAAAACACCCTTAATTCTTAACGCTGCCTCTTCTATCTTAGAAAGATAACTTCGAGAAGGCTTTTTATCTAGAAGCTGATGGAGATTTTCATGAGAACTTTTTAGCCCTGATATAATCATCATTGTGGCAATGCTTAATGCCCCTAAATGGTCAAATAAAGCCGCATAATTAGGCAGAAGAAGTCCAGTTCCTAGCGCTGCTGTTGCAATAACAGAACTAATAGCATCGGTACGGAAAGTGTAAGCATCGGATAAAAGAGCTGAACTATGAGATTTTCCAGCTACATATTTAAAGTATCTATAGCACGCCTCCATTAAAAGGGCTGCACAGAGTGGGATAATGAAAGTATAAAAGGGAAATATTTGCTCTTTTAACTCCAAAGTGTTTTTAAATTGCTGCACGCCAAGGATAGCTCCAAGGGCTATCAAAATCACTCCAAGCTGCAATCCTGCGATAGGCTCAAATCGTCCATGTCCAAAAGGGTGATTTTCATCCGGCGGCCTTGAGGCATATTTAATGCTTAAAACAAGAAAAATACTAAAACAGATATCAAGGGAGGTACTAATAGAATCAAGATATAACGCTTGGCTATGAGTAAAAATATAACCTAAAAGCTGGGCTGCGATAATAATTGAGCGAATCATTATTCCTTTATAACAAGCTTTTGTTACAGCTTTATATCGGCTTTTACGAGAAATATGAATATGCTCTGCAGGGATAATAGGATCGTGAAATTTATCCATAATAGGTAATTTGATAGGATTGTTAATTTACAATAAAAGCATTAAAACATTAAGTTGGCATATATACCACAGGATACATCCATGCTAGCAAATACTCCAAAACAAAAAATTTCATTCCTTTTTTTAACCTTTTTAATTCCGACAATAATATCTTACTTTTTTTTGGATCAAACTCTGGCTTTGGATATAAAAAATAACTTTTCCGATAAAAACCTAAAACTATTTTGCGAAATTACCTGGCCGATAGAGCCTCTTATTACCCCTTTATACCTATTAATCCTTTTTAAGATTTTTGAATCCTACTCTACTAAATTGAAGGACTTGATTAATGTGGGCGCTGCCACTGTTTGCTCTATTGTGGTTGTTTCTTTTGTTAAACTCCTTTTATCAAGACCAAGACCTCTGTTTTTTTTAACCCATGGGGTATCCCATATTATGCCTCTTCATTTGGATCCATCTATGGTATCTATGCCATCAGGACACGCAGCTGCTGCTGGAACCCTTGCTGCATTGCTTTGGATTATGCTGAAAGGAAAATTTCGGTTTTTAATTAGTATCCCAATTCTATTGAGCCTTTTTAGAGTTTTATCGCTTAAACACTTTTTAAGCGATGTCATTTTAGGATTTGGTATTGGTTATTGTATTGTTCTGATATTTTACATCAGTGATAAGAACTTCATTGATAAAATTAAGGACAAACTATGGAAAAATGGAAAAATCGTGTAGCCGAATATCCTGTAGATGCTGAGTTCATATCGCGCGTCTCCACAAGAGCCTATGATGCCCATAAACCTGTAACTAAAGAAACTCTTATGAGCTGTTTTGAAGCCGCTCGCTGGGCTCCATCTTCTTATAATAATCAACCCTGGCGTTATGTTTGGACAGAAAAAGGATCGGAAACCTATAAGATAATGACCGATACCATGGTGGAGTTTAACCGCATGTGGTGTAAAGATGTCCCTATTTTATTAGTTATTTGTACTCGAAAAGCTTTTATGGACAAAGACACCCCTACAACTACGGGATCCCTTGATACAGGATCTAGTTATATGAGTTTTGTTTTACAAGCTCATAAATTAGGACTTGCTACCCATGCGATGGCAGGATTTGATAATGATAAGCTTCGCGAGGCTATGAATATACCCGATATTTATACTATTGAAGCTTTACTTGCTGTTGGATATCCCGGTAAAACCGATCATCTACCCAAAGAAATGCTTGAAAGAGAAAAGCCGACAGACAGAAGGTCTTTAGATCAAATAGTTAACGAAAACACATTCATTTATAATTAAGCAAAAAAAAAGCAAGCCAGTTACGGCTTGCTTATTAATCCAAAAAAGAACTTCTAATTATTTAGAAGCTTTTTTGGCAGTTTTTCTACGACGTACAGTCTTGCGTACAGCTTTTTTAGCAGCTTTTTTAG